>JACRGN010000262.1 GCA_016234205.1 Nitrospinota bacterium
CTTTACTGTGGTCTCTCTTGTTGAGACTATTGACAATCCGAGGAGTGAGAATCTTGAAGAGATTGATTCTGTAAATGATAAAAGCTTAGGCTGGATGATATATCTGACCTTTAAGGCATCTCCAATCTTCCATAAATAGTCCTTCTTCAAAATTCCGGTAGTGTCATAATAGTCTAACATCTTTGAATAGATATCTGTAAGATCAGATGTATTAATGCTATTGATAGTCTCTCTTGACGAGATAATATTTATCTTAGGCTTTTCTTTTTGGAATGCCTTTTCTATTATATCTGAAATGGTTACCTTGTATTCTCCGAGGCCGCTCACCCTTGAAAGTGCCGTTGTAAGAAAACCTATCCGGTTGCCATCTATTTTATCTACCTGCGGGGAGCGGTAAAATTCATATGAACTTACATTGATTTGCTTTAATGGACCACCACATCCTGAAAAGGTCAGGAATATTACCAATATAATTAAATTCCAAGCACCAAATGCCAAATAATTTCCAAACCTTAATCTCCAATTACCAAACAATTTTATTTTAAAATTGTTTATTGGATATTGATTATTATTTGAAATTTGCGATTTGGTCATTTTCAAACTTTATATTTTAGTATCTTATTGAGCATCCAGATAGCATTGATTTTCTTATTGCAGTATCTGTATATAACCTCTGATAAAGGCATTATCTGACACCCCTTTTTTAATATTCCGCCTTCGGTACTATTTATCACATCTAAAGCCCCATCTCTCTTCCATTGAGAAAACGCCCATTCAAGCCACTGCTTTGTTACAGACATTGATTTAATTGTAGGAATATTACTTCCAAAAATATCCATCTCGCTTACTATGTTTTCCTTCTGTTTTTCATATATTGATGACAGGTTCTCCTCCTTATGTATTATTTCACGGGTATAAACATTCCCGCTTGAATAAGAAAGGTCCTGCCCAATAAATGTAATTGGATTGGCACCTATCTTAAATGATAGGTCATAGGCTACCGATAACACACTCCCTCCGGGAGTAAGCGTGCCAACCTCATTAGCAACTGCCTGAATTTGCTTGAAAAGCGGTATATCAGGGGCATATTTGTTATAAAATATAATCCTTCCAAACCACATCTTCAAAACAGACGGATGGATAACAGTTGAGGCAACAAGGGTCAATCCCCTTGTGTCTAAACCTTTAAAAAAATCTACGACATATTCCTGCGGGTCTAAATTGACAACTAATGAAGGGGTAATGGAATTGGATAATAGGGTTTTTAAAGCTGCATCACATGATATTATTAGTGTCCTGTCTTTTGCTGCATGGAGATATTTTATATTCTTGTCAAGAGATGGGCCTGCACCTACAATTACACATGGTATGTTTTTAAACTTATCCTTTAGGGTATTAACACCCGGGCAACGGGCAATATCCCTTTTATTTTTATTAAAATTGCTCTGCCATAGAGGGGTAAATAACTGGATTGTAGCATTCTTAACCTCTTTCAGCCTCTCTTGATCTACCATTGATAAAACAGTAAGCAGAAGGCAGTAATGAGTAAGCAGTAAGCATATCACTTTATTTCTGCCTACTGCCTGCTGTTTACTGCCTACTGTTTTTTTGTTATCGTTTAAGATTCACTGTCTCTGTCAGCATCTCATCTATTGATGTAATTATTTTTGAGTTTGCCTGATAAGCCCTCTGTGTCTGAATCATATTAACAAACTCTGTGCTAAGGTCAATATTTGACTGTTCAAGAGAACTTCCTGCAATACTGCCAAACCCTCCTGCCCTGGCAAGGCCAAGTACAGGCTGGCCTGAAGATGCCGATTCAGCAAATAGACTGCTGCCTATCCTTGTCAATCCCCACGGGCTTGAAAAGTTTGCAAGCCCTATCTGGCGGAGTTTCTGGGTCTGACCATTACTGAACAATCCTGATATATAACCGTCCTCGTCTACAGAGAGTCCCTTCAGAGTTCCAGTGGAATAACCGTCCTGAGTCAGTGCATTGGTAACAGATGTAGCTGCATAACCTGTCATATCACCATAAGTACCGCCTGTAGTTTGATTAAGCCTCCATGCTACACTCATTGGACTCGCACCACTTATACCAGTTATAGTAATAGTTGGATTTGTAGTCGGTGAGCTTAATTTTCCGCTTGTATCAAAAGCAAGTGTCCCTGTCCCCCCGGTTACAGTGATAGTCCCTGATGCCGCACCCGATGTAGTTGCAGACATTGAATAATTCCAGTTATTTCCAGTCTGTTTTGTAAGTGAGACAGTAAGTGTAACCAACTGACCTAATGAGCTGTATAAATTGGCAGCCGACTGAAATACTGCACCGCTTGATGCATTTGCATTTAAATTAGCTCCAAGCCTGAAATATGTAGATGCCTTGGGCTGTGATTGGACCCCTGCAAGGTCTATATCAACTAATGAGCCGGTAGCTATTCCACTGGTATCAAGCAGATACCCCTGTGCTATATATTTGCCTGGATTTACAAGTTTGCCGGCATCATTTAGTATAAACTGCCCCGCCCTCGTATAATACCTGCTGGTTCCCTGATTGACAGCAAAAAACCCTGAACCCTGGACTGCCATATCAGTTGCGTTTCCTGTCGTCTCAAAAGAACCCTGTGCAAGACCAAGGTTTACACTCTGCATCATTGTTCCCCTGCCTATCTGCATACTTGCCGAGCCATTTGAAACACTCTGTGCAAGGACATCCGCAAAGATTGACCTGCTCCCTTTAAAACCTATTGTATTAACATTTGCAATATTATCGCCGATGACATTCATCGCCTGCCCGTAGGTCATAAGCCCGCTTACACCTGTATACATTGAACTTGCTAACGACATATATTACCTCCTTTCTATTTTAGTGTAAGTGCAAGTGTAAGTGCAAGTGAATTGTCTTTACTTTCACATACACTCTCACTTACACTTAATTTATACTGTTTACCTCAATTATACTGCTCATTGATACACTCTGTCCCTCTACAGAGATGAGTGTATTACCATTATCAAAGGAAACACCTGTTACACGGCCCCTTATTAAAGGTGTAACTGCAATATCGGAGCCTGATACATCCACCGCATTAGTCATGAAAGAATAGGTACCGTCAGGCATGGTATTCCCAAGATTGTCCTTCCCATCCCATGCAAAGGTATGCTCACCGCTGTCTTTGGCAGACTCTGAAATTACCCTCACCAACTCACCTCTATTATCGTAGATACTTGTCTTGACCTCTTTTGCCGAAGAAGATAGTTTATAATTTATATTCGTCTCGGAACCTGCAGTGTGTTTAATACTATTCCCCTCTGCCTTTATCTCTTTACCAATGATGTTTATAGCCTGTGTATTATTCAGGGAAGACTGACTCATCTGAATATTTTTGAGATTGTCATTTATATTAAACATCTGCTCCAATGAGCTGAACTGTGCAAGCTGTGCGGTAAATTCCGTATTCTCCACAGGATTTAGCGGGTCCTGATTCTTCATCTGTGTGACAAGCATTGTAAGAAATGCGTCCTTTCCAAGTGCACGGCTCTTTTGTGGACTCTTAGAATTATCAACCCCTTTTGAATATATAAATGGTGTATCTGAAACCTGCATTTTTTTCACCCCCCTTTAAACAAAAATATTAATTAAATTATTATTAACTATCCCCTTTATATCCATCTTCTTACCTGACATATCTGCCATCTCTATCACATCAGGCATGCCACTATCTGTATGATACATTGGGGTATTTCCTGTATTGTCCTGGTTATAACCATGTCCAACAAATACTGAAAACTGCTCTACCTTAATACCGGAATCAGCCAATGAACGTTTTAGCTCGTTTAAGTTTGATTCAATAACCTCCTTAACATAATGTGTATCAGCAATCGCCGTCACCTTCATACTATGTGATTCCACAGTAACCTTCATTTGAATTGAACCGAGTGAAGGAGGGTCAAGGTGGATTTTTATTTCCTTCTTATCACCCTTAACAACTATCTGTGCATTTTCAACAATCTGATTTATGACGGAATTACTTAAAGATGCCTTTGAGGATTGGGAAATATTCTCAGTCCCGCCTGTGGATACTGAATCAAAACCTTTTAAACCTGTATTAGCAGAAATATATTTAACAGATACCTCTCTATTCTCAGGAAAAGATTTATCAGCAGTTAATGAATCTGAATCTGTTGCCTTTTTATTATCCAATGGTGAAGATTTTTTTTTGTCAATCATTTCAAGATTATGAGAAACCTTTACATCTTTATCATTTATAGCAACATCTTCATTTTCAGTCCTTAAACTATTATCAATAAAACCATTTGATATTTTCAGATTTTCCTTTACAGATTCTTTATTAAATATCCTATCCAGCACATCCTGCTTGTCCTGTAAGAGCTGAGATTCTATTTCGGAAGGGCTTATATCCAATTTATCTGAAACAATATTTTTAATATCTTCTAAAGACTTCTGTATTTGAACAGAATCTGATGGAATATTTCTTTGTTCACCTTCAGGCAGGATATTTTTATTTAATGAACCTGCATAATCTATCTGGCTTAAAATTTGAGTATTATCATTTGCCTTACCTATCCCTTCAAGTTGTTGATTGGTATTTACAACTTGTGCCACTATACCCCTTGCATTATCCTCACTAAATCCTAAATTTTTAAGAAAATCTACGGCAGTAATACTTTCTAAGTCCTTATTTCCAATTGATTTCAAATCAATACCCTGTCCTGAGCTTGTTTCAGGATTAATTGAATTAAGTTTAGCAATATCAGGATTAATTCCCAATATAGATAAAAATAGTGAGGCACTTATTTCCATAGAATCTGTAGTTGTAATTTCTGAATTGGCATTATCAGCCACAATTCCCTGCTTAATACATGCAGGGACATGTTTATCTGGCACATTGTTGTTTATACCTTTGCTTGTGCCTTCATTGGCTTTATTAAAAAACTTTTGAAAATCAGATTCACTACATCCTATACAGTTATTCTTATCATCAATTATAGAATCTTGTGATAATAACTGAGGTGAGCCTACAAAATCTGTCTGTAATATAGAAAGTTCCATAATATCCCAATAAAATATTTGTGATTATAAACTCAATGTTTAAAGTTTTACTCAACTCCCATTTAAAGCAAATGCTATGCCAATATGTTTTAAAACTCCTAACATATTGTATTTACATAATAAATAGAATTATCTTTATTGCAAGATGCATAATTAAAAGAAATTATTACCTATAGAGTAGGAAAAAAATAACTTAACCCCGTTAGATATTTGCTATCGATTTGAGATAATTCTATTGAATGTTTTTATCTAACTGGGTTAAGATTTCAGTTATTCCCTTGATTTTGAAAACTTCGTTGGATATATTTCACACATGATAGAAAAGAATATAGTCTTATTTATCAGCACGCATGAAACATTGAGGGCAGAAAAAATCTTAAAATCTAAAAATATTGATTTTAAGACTGTCATAAAGCCCCGTAGCATTACATCTGAGTGCGGAATGGGATTGGAATTTTACAGCAGAGATAAAGAAAGGGTTTTAAAAATATGCAGAGAGAATAATTTAAAATTGGCAGGAATATTCTTCACAAGAGAGGATGGGGGTTGGGAAAGGATAGGGGAAAAGTGAAGGGGATTTCATTTCGCTATCTTCTTTATACTGTGCCGCTACCAGTATCTGCCCAGTAAGCACTCGTTGAGTCAACAGCAGATTCATTAGAACTACATCAAAAAGCAAGACCCCAAACTCCACTGCTACCCTTTTTTATCACTTATACTCTTACCTTTTCTATGAAGAACCTAACATCCTTCAGCAGTTCTTTTAAAACTCCCGCTGATTTCAAATCGCCTCTATAATATCCAGCAATATGTAATTCATGATACAGATTATCAAATTTCCTTAAAAGATTTCCGTTATGAATCGTCCCATATTTTCGTAAGGCTTCCCTGTAACCATCTACAGACCGTGGAAGTTTCTTTTCTGTTATTCCTCTTTTCAATAAGTATTCATCAATAGCTTTCAAGACAGCAAGGTAGGCAGTAGAGCAAGCCTCCTGAACATATTTAACATCAATGTAGTCGTTATCCTCTATAGGAGATTTGTTTAATAACTCCTTTGCATTCTGAAGGTATCTTAAAGGTTCATTCTTCATAAAAGAAATTATACCTTTAAAATTTATGGGTTACAAGAAATAAATTCAACAGAAATAAATTCAACAGCTTTTTTGAATCTGTTGCACAAACCTTAAAACACAAGTCAATAAAAGAGAATTTTACTAACCTGAATAATCACGTTATACATTTTGACCCAATTTTTATCTGGTAAAACTCCACCTTCTACTTTTATACCGCTGTTTGAGCCGCTAACACCGTAGTGCTTCTCCACAGTTTCAGTAGATTATGGGTGGCACAAATCATTTTCCATTCCTCTCTGCATGCCTCAAGCCCATGCCTCATAAATTTCATTATCCCTCGACATCCCTTTATCTGTCCAAATACTGCCTCCACAATCTGTCCCCGTTTCTTATACAATCCCTTCCCTCGTTTCGTTAAAAGCTTCCTTTGCATACGCTCTTTTAAACTGAGTCCCTTAGGTATCCTCCCCCTTGGTAAAGGAGACTCCCTCATTGCCTTCCTCTCCTTCCAGTCCTTCTTGGTCGCCATTATATGTTCTACTTCTTCTCCTTCCATTTCCTTGAGGTTCTTCTCGCTGCAATATCCGGCATCGGATAAGACTACCGTCATATCTCCTATGCCTTTTCTTCCCTCAATCCCATCTATTTTTATTGCTTCAATATTCTCTCTTGCCTTCTTTACCATCGGATGAAGTTCTTTTACATCATTCTCTTTATTCGTTAGCTCCGCTGCTACTATTATCTGTCCTTCCGTTACTACTGCCTGTCCGTTATACCCCTGTATATACCCTGAACGAGTCGTAATGGCTCCTGCTCTCAGGGTCTGTTATATTTGCCTTCGCCTCCACTTGTGGTTCAAAGACAGCTTCCTTCGGCTTCCGACCTCGTTTCTTCTTCCCGCTTTCCGCTTCTACTGCTTCCCTCGTTTCTATCTTCTCCTGCTGTTTTACTGCTTCTTCCTTTGCCTCCATCTCAAGCCGCTCTTTACATTCTTTCAGCCTCTTTAACCGGCTCTTACGGTCTCTTAATCCTTCGGGAATCTCATCCCCTCGCTTATCCCTCCCGTAAAGCTCATCTTCCTTTACATCTACTGCCTCAGCTTCCAGCAGCTTTTATTTTTACTCCATCTAATGCTACAACTCCTAACTTGACTAAACCAGCTTTGCTGCAGAGCTTCAATACTTCCGCAAATAAACTCCCTAATCTCTCTCCATTTTCTTTACGAAAACGACATATTGATGTATGGTCAGGCACTTTGTTCGCTGTTATTATCTTGAATGCTATGTCCCTCTCGCATAACCTCTCTATCTTCCTCGATGACCTCTCTCCCATGCAGTAGGCATATAGTAAAATACTTACCATCATCGAGGGCTCGTATGCAGCCTGCCCTTTCCCATCTATCCGATACTTGTTATATATCCCTCTTAAATCCATCTGCCCTACCGCATCTATGATAAACCACACTAAATCCCCTTCCAATATCCATTCCTTAAGGCTCGGTGGTAATAAGTATACTTCTTCCCTGTTACATTCTATGAAGTTGTATGCCATTTATACCTCCCTTAATGGTTTTTATTATCTCCAATTTTATCACATCCATTAGCTTCGGTTAAGGGGATTTGTGCAACAGGCTCTTTTACACCAAAAAATTTTTGAGGGAAATAAGGAATGCAAATATTGTGGCGGGGTGATTGGTTGGTTTTTTTAAGAAAAGGGGGGATGGAAAGCAACTTGTCACTTTTTTCTATTTCTTTAAAATATACACTGCAGTTGCCTCTGTCCAGCCTGTCGGCTCAATCTGGTTAAGTCTCTTCACCAAATCGCTTATCATCCCAGTTGACTTCGCATCGTAAACTTTAAAGACTCCCTCCTGAAATCCGAGAGGGATTATATCTTCCTTCTTCTTTGTTGCTATAACCTTTATCCGTTCTTCTGCTGTGTTTTGTTTAAATTCAGGGAGAAATTGAGCCTGTAATTTTATCTTACTTTCATCAGGGGGAAAAGTATAGGTCTTTCCAGCTTCAATACTGCTATCTGGATTTATTGAGTTAGGTAAAAGAAGTGTTACGGAGCCATCCGCTGCAATTGAAAAGATGTAGATATAACAGTCACTATTTGCCTGATAGAATATCTTTACTTCTTCACC
>JACRGN010000265.1 GCA_016234205.1 Nitrospinota bacterium
CATGGTATTCAAGAAGCCACTCACTCTCTGATGTGAAATATGCCCCTACATAAGCCAATACAAGAAACCAGTGAAAAATACGTGTAGGCAAATCCCATACCTTGATTTTCATAATTAGATTTTAAACTTTTATTTATTAAAAGAGGATTAAAAAGAGGATATTATTTTTAAATGTATAGAAAATTATAAAACCACAATAGAACGCTGATAACGCTGATTTTACGGATGGACGCAGATTTTTTTTAAAATTTCTTTTTTATTTTGCTTATAATATCTGTGTTAATCAGCTAAATCTGTGTCATCCGTGTTCTATTCATCAGGTTTTTGTTCCTCTGTGTTTGGCAAGGGTCGTCTCCCATATATCTGCGTGACGCTCTTCGTCTGTTAGTATCTGCTCCATCATCAGTCTTGAGGTGGAGTCTCCAACCTCATCACAAAGCTTGATAACTTTTTTATAATAATTTATTGCATCATATTCTCCTGAAAGGTCGTCCTGCATCATCTTCCTCAAATCGCCATATTTTCTTATCTTGGCAGGTGCGAGTGTCGGGTCCCCCTCAAGAAAATTTATCCTCTCTGCTATCAAACCTGCATGTCTCATCTCATCCAGTCCGATTTGTTTAAAAATAGGGAGTATCGTCTGGCTCTCAATACCTTCTCCTGTCCAGTGATGATGAAGATACTGCAATATTGCCCCTAACTCCATTGATAATGCTGCGTTAAGCGATTTAACCACCTTCTCATTACCTTTCATAAAATGCCCTCCTTTTATTATTTCCGCTAAGATTTTTCCCCTAAAGTCTATATCCTAAAGAATATAATTGTCAAACAAATTATTGTTTATATCTGCTGCTGTCCAGAAGAACCTGATTCTCTTTTGAACGGCTCTCGCCTATGCTTGTAACATATACTGCAGGTTGGTCCTGAAGAGGGCAGACCTTCTCGCATATACCACAGCCTATACAAACCTCTGGATTTATGTAGGGACGCTTTACCCTCACAATCTTTCCATTTGGTGCGGGAACATCTATCTCTTCAAGCCATATAGCCTTTGGTGTTGTAGGACAATGCTCCTCACAGACTATGCATGGTATTGCCATCGCCCACGGGAGGCATCTCCCCCTGTCATAGAAGGCAGTCCCTATCTTAATGGGTTTTACCTTATCCGAGCCGACCTTCTCCTCTTCTGTGATTGAGCGGATTGCACCTGTCGGGCAGACTGTTGAGCAGAGGATGCAGGTATGCTCACAATATCCTATCCTTGGAATTAGTATAGGAGACCATATCCCTTCAATCCCTGCCTCCAAAAGGGTTGGATGGAGTGCATTTGTAGGGCAGACCTTCATACATTCCGCACACCTGATACATCGGGCAAGAAATTCTGTCTCCTCCAATGCACCCGGCGGCCTTATGAGTTTCGGATTAAAATTGGTCTTAAATTCAGCAGAGCCCCTTGAAAAAAACGGAATGAATAATCCTGCAAAACCGCTTAAGGTAATCCACCTTCTCTTTAAGTTAGGCTCAGTCAGTATAGATGCCCTGTTTGGAAAAAACTTAAATTTTATTACATCTTCAGGGCATACCTTCTCACAGTTGAAGCACATGATACATTCATGAGATTTCCAGTCAACCCTCCCCTGTGGTGAATCTGCACCCTGACAGTCAAGAAGACATTTATTACAGTCAGTGCATTTATCATGTGCCTTCTCCATTCCAAAGAGGCTGAATCTTGAAAATAGCCCCAGCAATGCCCCTGTCGGACATATATATCTGCACCAGAATCTTGTCTCTTTCCTATTTAAAAGAAGTGCTGTTAAAAACAGTATCCCGATAACCCATGCAAAATGAAAATTTAGCTGTATGAAGCTCAAGATATAATCATGTGTAAATGAATATATACCATCCCATATTCTCTGAACATAGGGATTATCAAATGAATTGAGTTTGTCAGTCAGAAAAGAAAAAGAGAGATTTAATCCAGGCAGGATGGCTGTAGTAACTGAGCGGTAGAGAAATGTGATTGGGTCAAGTAATCCAACCTGAAGGGATGTAAAAACTGCTGCGACCAAAAAAAGTATCAGTATGTAATATTTAATTACCTGATTTGGATGCCCCTTATTAGATTCAATTCTCTTAATGCCTTTTTTGGATGGGCTGACTGTGCTAAAAATCTGATGCAGTGTTCCCATCGGGCATATCCATCCGCAGAAAAACCTGCCGAATAAAATTGTTGCCGAGAGTAATACTACAGATAGGATTAAATCTTTATAAAGGGAATGGGTGGAGATTACTGTAGAAATGGCGGCCAAAGGGTCAATCTCAAAAAAGAATTTTACAGGTAAATCTATTCTTATCGGATTTGTAATGTCCTTTGTAAACCCGCCCCTGTATTCAGTCTGAAAAAGGAGGTAAAAGAAAAGGATAATAAAAAATATCTGTGAGATTCGCCTGAGATAAACGAGAAGATTTCCTTTGGTCATTTTTTAATATTCCGCCACAAACTTTCACTGACAATATTAACAGAAGATGAGAAGTTAAGAGGTTAAGAAGATGAGAAAAAAATTACACTATCCTATCTTCTCAACTTCAAATCTTCTTATCTTCTTGCTGTTAAGTCTGTGTTAGTCCGTGGCTAATTATATCTTTATCATTAGGGGCTGGAGTTCTGTATAATTTATATTTCCCAAACCCCTTTTATACGCCTCAACAATATATCCAATCTCTTCCGCTTTTTTATCAAAGAGTGTAGCGGCAAAGGCATCAACCGCCACAGGGTCTGTAGAAACTGCCACAGTATTCATCATCCTTACATCTCTGATACTCCCGCCCTGAGGGCCGTTTTTAATAAGTATCCTGTATGCATCAATAATTGTAAGTGTCGGGCGGATGAATGCCGCCAAATCTGCAATACTCATGTGAATATTCTGATGCAAATCCTTCCTCCTGCCGCCTAAAAGCCCATACCAGTTTTTCATCCCAAGTGTTAAAGTAGAATGATTGTGATGCTTTGCTATAGGAATATTTATAATCTTGTCCGCCTCAAGTATTACAGTATATACAGGCCAGATGTTTAAAACCTCCCCCTTTATTGCTGTTTTTTTAAATTTATAATCCTTTGGAAGCCTGACATCCGCCCCGGCATCTTTTGCACTCTTTCCAATACCGCTCCTGAAAAAGCACCTGCGAGGGTCGTTGCATGACATATCAGTTACAATCACCTTCTTTGCCCCTGCGTCATAGCATAGCCTGACAGTCTCAGCTACAACCTCCGGGTTTGTATTTGCAGCCTGCTCAGGAACCCTGTCCCACCCGATATTTGGCTTTATTACTACTATATCACCCCTTGAGACAAACCGCTTCATCCCGCCCATCCCCTCAACTGCAGCCTTCACAATCTTTGCAGGTGAATCACCTTTTGCTATAGCCATCTGTGGTAATGCATCCCCTGTTATACGAAAATCCTTTACTTTGGCAATAGATTCACCTGCTGAAATAACTGCATCTCTATTGTGTAAAAGGAATGCTCCGCCTGTTACTGCCCCGATAGCAATCCCTGCCTTTGCCGCCCTCTTCAAAAATTCTCTACGGTCTATATTATTATCACCCATAGGCTATATCCAGATTCTTACTATAAAAATATCATAAAAATCATCACCTGTCATTTAAAACCTAACGACTTTTTCCCCTTTTACCGATATATTAAATGTGATATATTTTAAAAACATGATTTTAGACAGGATATACAAGATAAAACAGGATAAAAAACATTCATAGTTCGGCATGCTCACTATTAATCCTGTTAATCCTGTCAAGATTTTATAATTTCCTATACATGAACAAAAACTTAATTTCATATAAATCAAAAAAGGAAATAAAAAGAGAGCAGAATGGTTAAAACACTAAAACATAAGATAAGAAATATATTTATTACAGGACTCCTTGTAACACTCCCGATAATGATAACTTTTTTCTTCATAAGGGTTCTCTTCAGGATGATTGACAGCATGCTGGGCCCCACCGTAAATGAGATACTATCTGCTGCAGGATTACATTTCATAATACCAGGAATTGGATTTATACTGACCTTTCTTATAATCTTTGCAGTAGGATTGGCAAGTACAAATGTAATTGGGCTGAAGCTCCTTGAAAGGTTTGAAATATTTTTGGATAGCATACCGATGGTAAAATCCATCTATTCCGGTGCAAAACAGGTCATCCATACTATTGCCACAGCCAAGAAGTCTGCATTCAGCCGTGTTGTGCTGGTTCAGTTTCCAAAAAACGGAATGTACTCAATAGGATTCATAACGAGTGAGGCACAGGGTGAGGTTCAGCATGTTACAAAGGAAGATGTGATAAATGTATTTGTTCCAACAGTCCCAAATCCTACAACAGGTTTTTTCCTCATGGTTCCAAGAGAGGACATCATCTCCCTCAATATGAACATAGAGGATGGTATTAAACTTATAATGTCAGGAGGAATTGTAACCCCAACCTATAACAATAATAAAAACCTCAGTCCACAGATTTCTTCTGCTGTTAATACCCCTAAACAAGGGTAATCATGAGAATTGATGATTACAGGGATTCTGAATTAGTAAAAAAGATTATACACCTTATTTCAAAAACTGCCCCTTCCCGCAAGATTAAAATAATGCATGTCTGCGGAACTCACGAAAACTTTATTGGCAGATTTGGTTTAAGGTCTCTGCTGCCAGAAAATATTGAGCTTGTTGCAGGCCCTGGCTGTCCGGTATGCGTCTGTCCTGCATCTGACATAAATACAGCAATAGAGATTTCTTTAATGGATAAAGTCATCCTTGCTACATTTGGGGATATGATAAGGGTTCCTTCAAAAAGCAATAGTGAAAATAGTGAAAACGATTCTCTGCAGAAAGCAAAATCAAAAGGGGCAGATGTAAGGATTATCTACAGCCCTTTAGATGTCCAGAAGATAGCAGAAAAGAATCCTGACAAAAGGGTTGTATTTTTCTCTGTCGGGTTTGAAACAACCGCAGCAGGCGTTGCATCACTTATATATAATCAGCCGCCTGATAATCTCTCCATCTTATCATCTCACCGCCTCATCCCCCCCTCAATGGAACTCCTGCTTGGCATAGGAGATATACAGATTGACGGCTTTCTACTGCCGGGGCATGTAACTACAGTTATCGGCATGAACCCATTTGAGATATTTCCCGAAGCATATCTGATGCCTACAGTATCTGCCGGCTTTGAGCCTCTGGATATATTATCGGCTGTCTTAAGCATAGTAGAACAGATAAAGGAAGGGAGGGCATCTCTAACAAACAAATATACAAGGGCAGTTAAGGAAGACGGAAATCCAAAGGCTATAAAAATAATGAACGATGTCTTTGAAGAGGTATCTTCATACTGGAGGGGGATAGGAAGGATACCGAGGTCAGGACTTAAATTAAGAGATAAATACTCAAAATGGGACGCAAATAAAATATTTGAGATAGAAAAGGGGAATAAAAATTTCTTTGATATTCACCCCCACTGCTCCTGCCACTTGATTATGATTGGGAAGATATACCCCCCCGATTGTCCGCTCTTCGCAAAAAAGGCCTGCAACCCTGAAAACCCCTTCGGCCCCTGCATGGTCTCTATGGATGGGACATGCAGAATATGGTATAGATACGGTGGCAAAAACAATTGACAATTGATAATTGTTAATTGATAATTGTTAATTAATAAAGGGGCAGTAGCTCAGTTGGGAGAGCGTCTCGTTCGCAACTAAAAAAGAAACAACCCAGTAAGGCATTGAAAATACCTGTTTTACCCATATTTTATAGGCATCCGTGGACTTTTACCACTTCTAAATAATTGCCTATATTTTAATCAATTTATTCCTATTTAGCTATACTTTTATCCAATTATTAGGATGCTGGTGAGAATGGTTATCAATTACCTATTGGCATTTAATTCCCCTTGACATGATATAGCAAATTTGCTATTTTTATTACAGATGGAATTTACCATAAAGTATTATGAAAAAGAAAATAAGGAGAAACCGGTTGAAGATTTTATATCATCACTGGACATCAAGATACGACAAAAGATATTTTCATACATAATGATGTTAAAAGAAAAAGGCTGGTTACCTTTTCCATACACAAGTCATATTGAGGGGAAGATATGGGAGCTAAGGATTAAATATTCATCTAACATCTATCGGATATTATATTTTATACACACCGACAGGCGAATTGTTTTACTCCATGGATTTGTAAAGAAGACTCAAAAGACTCCGAGAGGAGATATTGATATAACAATAAAAAGAATGAATGACTTTATAGGGAGGGATAGATAATGATTAAGGCTAAAAAGACTAATTTTGATAGACATCTTGAAAGAGAGTTGAAGAATCCAAAATTTGCAAAAGGGTTTTATGAGGAATTAGAAAAGACACGGCTTGCTATAAAGATAGCAGAGGCAAGGGAAAAAAGAAAAATGACTCAAAAACAACTTGCCGAAAGGATAGGGACCTCTCAATCTGTGATAGCACGAATAGAGAATCCAAGTTATGACAGATTTACAATCAGGACATTAAGAAAAATTGCAAACGCCCTGGATGCTAATTTAGAAATTTCTTTAAATGATAGGCATATATAGATAAGGGGATTTATTAATCCTTTTTAATTCTAATAGTTTTATAAAGCTCCCAATCTACATTAGCACGGATCACTTCGTCCATTATTTCAGTAAACCCTCTATCCCTTTCAGGCTTTTCATCCGCTTCCCCTCTTTCCTTTGATACTTTTGTTAAGATATTTCTTATCTCATTACCATCCGATGTAGATTTAGATATTGGAATTGTAGGGATACTCTTTTGTCTTCTCGATGTTAGAATAACATCTACAGCAACAAACCCAATTAACAAAAGGAATAAAAAGAATATAGCTATTATGATGGTCATGGTTAGCCCTCCATAAGTTTTAAAAAATATCTCTATACTTTTCTCTCTCCATGGCTTTTATAACATCATCTCGATTAGAAAGCTCATTGACTAATTCAGTAAAATCTAACAACTCTTGTTTAGTAACAGAAATGAAAACACCATTTATCCTGATAGTATAAGCTTTTTTCTCATCATTACTCATTATCTGC
>JACRGN010000263.1 GCA_016234205.1 Nitrospinota bacterium
ACAAACTTGAGCCAAAAGGGCATGACCATTACAATGACCCGCCACAGTGGAAAGAAAAAGGGAATACAGATACAAGCGGAATACTTACTAAAACCTACTTCAACTCTATCAGTGGAAATATAACAATAACGGCTATATCAGAGAGAAATACAGAGATAAGGGATAGTAAAGGGCTAAAGGTATGGGTCAATTTAGCTCCATTAGGCACAGGCACAAATTATATCTTAACAGGTGCATATAACCAGACCCGATGCAACGGAACTACCGTTACATCACAGCATAGTTTTAATCACTACGGGACAGACGCACTCAATAAGGCAATTATCAACATAACTAATGATTATGCAACCTTATATCCTGGAGTCAGATTAAGAATCAATGATATGAGCTTAAATGAGGGAGGTTTGTTTGATATATACAACAACTACCAACCTCCTCATGAGTCTCATAGATTTGGTAGAAATGCGGATATTGAGCCTGCCGGGGTTAATAGTCAGGGACAATGTGTGAACTTAGATTTAGCAAAGCTTTACCAATTTATTCGGGATAGGACTAAGAATCCTCCAAAAGATGAGGGGAACCATTATCATATAACTGTAAAATAAGGAGAAAGCAATATGAGAAAGCTAATATTATTTTTTAGTGTAATTTGTTTAATGATACCGATAGTTATCAATGCCCAAGATATTCCAACCTCATTTCCATCTGCAAAGGAGATTAATGTAAAAGTTTATGGAAATGCGATTCTAATCCAGAATGGCTTTGAATATAGATACAAAATTGAAAGTCTTCCTACAAGTATTCAAAATGTATGGAGTTTTGGGATTGAATATTCTCCTGATGTTATAGGAGGAGAATTTCCAGCCTTTAATCTTTCGCCTGCTGGATGGACTGGTGGGAAAATAGTAGATAGCAATGTTTATGATTGGGGTTGCAGTTTTCCTGACATGATAAAACCTAGAAATTCTATTAGTGGCTTTAGATTACTAAGTTCTGGACTGCCTAATATTGTAACATTTTATGCATGGGGATGGGTTGATCCTCCAAAATTTCCAGAGGGTATGGCACCTGAAGAACCACTACCAGGCGAGGACATTTTTGAAAACAGTTTTAAAGGCAAGACCCTCGGTCCCACAGCTCCACCGGCAGACTTCAAGCCTATTGACTTTCTTAACTACATCATCTCCCTCAAACACGAGGCATACAAACTTGGCTGGATAATTCAGGGGAAAGATGACGACAAAGGCAAAAAGGAAGATGAAGAAAAGGGCATAATGAAAAGCCTTGATGAGAAATTAGATAAAGCAAAGAAGAAACTTGAAAAAGGAGACACAAAAGAAGCAGTAGAAAAACTCAAATCCTTTATTCATGAAGTAGAAGGGTTATACAAAGAGGACAAAGATGAAGAAAAAGACAAAAAAGAAAAAGAAGACCATCGGCATGAACACATCACATCAGAAGGATATGCATTACTCAAATACAATGCCCAATATCTCATAGAAAAATTAGGAGGGGAAAAAGAGGGGAAGAAAGACAAAAAAGATTGAATGAGATTCTTCCTTAATCCCCTCCTTTGTAAGAGCCTGTCCTGAGCTTGTCGAAGGAAGGGGAAGGGGCGGCAAGTCATTCTATAGCGAAGGCAATAAATAACTTGTAGGGCAAGCCTTCAGCCCCCGATTGTTTCTGTCGGGGGTTATTTGCAGGGCTAAAGCCCTGCCCTACATCAAGTTATTTATTGCCGTTAGTATAATTGAGCGAAACGATTAAAGAATCTCTTGAGGAAGAAAACCAAACAAAAAACTGAAAGGAGGTGATGTTATGGCAGGAACGGATTGGAAATCAATAGTAGGCTCAGTTGCACCGACTATAGCTACGGCATTAGGGGGACCCCTTGCTGGCATGGCAGTAAGTGCCGTATCAAAGGCGGTCTTAGGTAATCCGGATGCAACTGAGGTGGAGGTTAAAGAGGCTATATCTAAATCAAGCGACCCTGAAGTGCTGTTAAAACTAAAACAGGCTGAGCAGGAGTTTGCAGCGAAGATGAAGGAGCTTGATATTAATCTTGAAAGGATTGCATCCGAAGATAGGGCAAGTGCAAGGCAGAGGGAGATGGCAGTCAGGGATAAGACGCCTACAGTATTGGCTTATGCCTATACGATAGGTTACTTTGCGATACTCGGCGTGATAATGAAATGGGGTGTGCCGGATAATGCCAGAGAGATGATTAACATCCTTATTGGAATCTTGAGTGCAGCAGAGGTGGGGATTATTACATACTATTTTGGCTCAAGTGCAGGCTCTGCGAAAAAGAGCGCCGCAATGGAGGAAATGTTAAGGAGATAGATATGCCAATAAATAAAACCATTCGTCTTGAAACTAAGGATTACATACCAACGGAAACCAAAAAGGATTTGATTATCCTTCACCACACTGTGGGAGGCACGGCTTTAAGCACCATCAATTACTGGAAGACAGACCCTAACAGGATTGCTACTGCTTATGTTGTTGAAAGGGATGGTGTAGTCTACGAAGTCTTTGACCCGAAATACTGGGCATTCCATTTAGGGCTTAAAGGGAGCGGCGGTGCTGTGGATAAGCGAAGCATAGGGATAGAGATAGCGAGTGAAGGCGGGCTAACTTATAGGGATGGAAAACTGTATTGTTTTGATGTGATTTCTGATAGGACACTGTTTAATCAGGAGCATTATGACCATGGGATGCCGTGGAGGGGATATAGATTTTTTGATGCCTATTCTGATGTGCAGATTTCAGCCGTAGCTGAGTTAATCACCCAACTCTGCGATCAGTTTAATATCCCAACACAGACCCCTGCCAATCACTTTGATGCGGATGATGCTTATCGGCAGTTTGCAGGGATTTTAGGACATCATCATTTAAGACCTGATAAATCCGATGTGCATCCCGGTTTTGAGTGGCAGAGGGTTATTGATGAATGTAAATTGGCAGTGGTGTAAGCGGTATTAGACAGGATTAAAAGGTGCTTTTATGAAAGGTTTGATTTACGAAATACAGAGATACTGTGTAGATGACGGGCCCGGGATAAGGACTGTGGTCTTTTTAAAGGGGTGCCCTTTGAGATGCCCGTGGTGCCATAATCCAGAATCTCAGGATTGCAGACAGGAGATAGGTGTATACATAAACAGGTGTATCAATTGTATGGAATGCTATGAGGCATGCCCGCGGGATGCAATCGTTTTTAATAATGGGGAAAGAATTGATAGAGAGGCATGTGATAGATGCGGCTTATGTGTAGATGTATGCCCTTCAAGATGTCTTGTCAGGATTGGCAGGCACTATGAGCCGGATGAATTGCTTTTTGAAATATTGAAAGACCTACCATTTTACAAGACAAGTAATGGAGGGGTTACATTTTCAGGCGGTGAGCCGATATATCAATCTGAATTTTTGAGAGAGGCATTGTCACTCTGTAAAAGGAAAGGAATACATACAGCGGTTGAGACAAGCGGATATGCCCCCTGGGAAAAATTTGAGAATATTATTGAAGATGCAGACCTGTTCCTTTATGACCTTAAGATATGGGATGCAAAATTACACAAGGAGGTTACCGGGGGGGACAATAGGATAGTAAAAGAGAATTTTATAAATCTATTTTTAAGTCTCAGGGATAAAAGCAGGATAATTCCCAGAATCCCGCTCATACCTAATTGGACACTCACAAAGAGCAATCTTGAAGGATGGGCTAAATTTTTAAATGAGCTTGGCTGCCGTGAGGTTCATCTATTGCCTTTTCATGACATGGGTGAATCTAAGAAGGCTGTTGTGGGGATAGAGACGGCAAGTCTTAAGAGGATGGCATTAAAGGAGAGACCCAAACTCAGGGCATATAGCACTGAGTATTCATATATATCAGAGATATTTGATACAAATGGTATAAGTGTAAAGGGATTAAGGGAGGTTAGTCCCACTTAACCCTGTCCCTGAAAGCTCCCCTGATTACTACTTTCTGGGGCAAGCTTATCAGGGAAAAGGGGGTCAGGGGGGTTGTTATGAAATATAGTATAAAAGATTTTCCAAGATTGGAGAGATTACGAAAGACAATGCTTGAGGCGGACAGGGCTGTCTGCGTTGAGAGGGCAAGATACTATACAGAGTATTATACGGAAGTTTTGCCTGAAGAAGAAAAGGCAGAAGGCAGAAATATCCCCCCTGTATTGAGGCAGGCAAGGGCATTCAGGCATATCATGACAAACAGGAGTGTAAAAATCTTTCCGGATGAGTTAATCGTTGGAAGTACTACATCAAAACTTCTTGGCGGACTTATATTCCCTGAGTTTCTCCACCTCGCAGTCTGGCCTGAATTGAATACAATTTCCAAAAGAAAAGATAACCCTTTTATTATTGAACAGAGAGAGATAGACGAGCTTAATGATGTGATATTCCCGCGGTGGATGGAGACCAATGTTTTACAGAGGGCAAAAGAGATATGGGAAGGAACAGAGAAGTCAGAAGTAAAGGTAAACCCATTCAATATACTTGAGAAATTCTCCTTTTATTTATTAAGCAAGGCAAACGGTATATCTCACATAGCACCTCACTATGCAAAGGGTATAGAACAGGGGTTTGGATATATTATAGATGAGGCAGAAAAAAAGAGGCAAGAAGCAAGAGGCAAGAGGGAAACTGAGGATTTTTATCTGGCAATAAAGACTATTGCAGATGGGATTATTGCCTTTGCAAATAGATATTCTGATGAGGCTCTGAGGCTTTCAGAGAAAGAGAAAGAGAGTAAAAGAAAATTTGAGCTTATAAAGATAGCCGATATCTGTAAAAGGATTCCAGCCAGGCCTGCGAGGACATTCCATGAGGCTTTACAGTCACTCTGGTTTATCCAGATTGCTTTACATCAGGAGAATTATGACATGGGGATATCCTTTGGCCGCGGCGACCAGTATCTCTACCCTTATTATAAAAGGGATGTTGAGATTGGCATACTAAAAGAGAAAGATGCACTTGAACTGCTGGGCTGTTTCTGGGTAAAGTCCACAGACCATGTAGCATTTACCCCGTCAACAGGAAGTCTGTTCTTTGGGGGGACACCGAGCAATCAGCCGATGACCATCGGCGGGGTTGATAAAAATGGAAAAGATGCGACTAATGAGCTTACATACCTCATGCTTGAGGCGTCTGCAATGCTTGGTGTAAGAGAGCCGAACTTAAGTGCAAGGATACATAGAGATTCACCTCAAGAATATCTATTGAAAGTAGCAGAGGCAATAAAGGAGAGCCACGGCACACCGGCTGTTTATAACGATGACTACATAATCCCGATTGTAAAGAATACAATCCGCCCTTCTAAATCCTCTCCCCAGCATCCTGAGCCTGTCGAAGGATGGGGAGAGGGTGGGGGTGAGGGGGTAATGCCTATTGAGGATGCAAGAGATTACGCAGTAATTGGATGTGTGGAGGCAAATGTGCATGGGAAAACCTTTGGCATGACAGGTGCGGCACTTGTCAATATGGTCAGTGCATTGGATCTGGCATTAAATGACGGCTATTATCCGAGAAGGATGGAGCAGGTTGGACCCCATACAGGAGACCCGAGAAAATTCAAAAGTATGGATGAGCTAAGAGAAGCTTACAGAATACAGATTGAATTTCTAATTATGAATGTCGTTAATGGCAATAACACATTGGGAAAGGCTCATCAGGAGTTGACCCCTACACCCTTTCTATCATCTTTAATTGATGGGGCGATGGAAAAGGGGATGGATGTAACAATGGGGTCGGCAGTCTATAACTCAAGCGGTGTAACAGGTATGGGGCTTTCGGATGTGGCAGATTCACTTACAGCGATACAGTATCTGGTCTTTGAAGGTATAGACCTGCCCCCTTACGGTTCTAAAGGGGGCAATAATAAGGTAACAATGGAAGAGATGCTCAGTGCAGTTGAAGATGATTTTAAGAATAATCCTGTTCTCCATGCAATCATCATTAATAAAGCTCCCAAATATGGAAACAATAACCCAAAGGCTGATGCCAATGCTAAATTTGTTGCGGATGTATTTTGTAAGGCAGTCTCTCAATACGATAACTACAGGGGAGGAAAATATAACCCTGGTTTTTGGACAATGACAACCCATGTAGGATGGGGGAAGCTCGGCGGGGCATTGCCAAACGGTAGAAAGGCAAACCAGTACTATGCAAGTGGTGTTACACCTGCAGGAGGAATGGATAGAGAAGGTCCAACATCCTCTCTCCTCTCTGCCGCAAATCTTACGACCGAGGATATTACAAACATATATGCCTTTAATCAGAGGTTTGGCGTAATCACCGGGAATGGCTCTAATAACCCGTCTCTCCCTGAGCTTGTCGAAGGGCGGGGAGAGGGTCGGGGTGAGGGTGATATAAAAAAACTCTCTCAGCTTATCAGGGCATACTTTAATGAAGGTGGTCTTCAGGTGCAGTTCACAGTCGCCGATGCAGCCATGTTAAGAGATGCGCAGAAAAATCCTGAAAAACACAGAGGCTTAATCGTGAGAATCTCAGGCTACACTGCATACTTCGTTGACCTCAATCAAGATTGCCAGAGTGAAATAATTGCGAGGACTGAACATAGAATTATTGAATAGAAAGGAGGTGTTTCTATGAACACACTTGACAAACTAAACAATCTCTTTGCTGGTTTACATCCTGATGAGGATACAAAGAAAAAAGTATCAGTAGAATGTCTTTTTTATCTTCTGATGACAGCCTATGAGGTTGTTCACAGAGGCGATTCTCGTTTCAATGATGATGCAAGAAATTTTGATAATGTAATTCAGTATAGGCTTGAGAATGATGATGCTCGTGGTGAGCAAAGCGAATCCATAGGTGCCTATGTAGTTATAAAAGGGGACAGGGTTACAGCACACAGAGGAATTCATAATAACCCAACACTGACACTTATTTTCAGAGATATAGATTCTGCTTATGGCCTTCTTACAATGCAGGATACCCAGTTTGATGCCCTTGTATTCGGAAGATTAAAGTATGAAGGGAGACTTCCTTCACTCTTTCGTTTTGGGTATCTGTCTAATTACTTACAGGATGAGTATCTGGTGCAGTTGAGTGTATAAATTAATAGAAGTATAAATTTGAAAGGAGGGAAAATATGCCTATTTCATTAATTGGTGCAGCATTGCCGGCAATTGGGAGTCCTTTAAGGACATGTCACATTTTGAACGTGCTGAGGGGTAATATATATGGGAAAAACAGGAATATCGGTTGAGATTCTTCTTTATGCTATCTGTAATACCTTAAGCGAAATCGCAAAGGTGGATGGAAGGGTTAAGAGAGTTATAGATGGGTGGGATATAGAAATCCAGTTTAAAGTCCAACCTGATGGTCCTTCTGCCTATCTGCAGATTGAGAAGGGGAGGATAATTTTTTATAAAGGGGAGACAAGTAATCCTATTATAAAAATAACATTCTCTTCTGAAGATGATGCATACAATTTTCTCTTGCGCAGGTCTGTGCTGCCATTATTCGGTATCCTTTTAAAAAATATAAGACATCCAATATTGCTTTTTCAGAACCTTCGTTTACTGCTTTTTGCTGGAGAGTATTTAAGACCTTTCCCATCTCTTTCCCTCTCCCCTATGGGGAGAGGATTGAGGTGAGGGGATTCCCTTGAAATGTGTAGGGGTTTAGATTTGGGAGGATAGACATGAAAACTCGTCAGAAGATTATAATCGGCGGATTGGGGGCGCTTACGCCCGTTGTAATGAATTTTCTCGTTATTGATATAAATGTCCTTTTTGTAAATCTAACTCTATTGGCTTCTATCGGATATGCAATCCGTGTTGTGATTCTTTTCTATCTGGGCGGTATTGTAGCCTATCTTCATAAGGATGAGAATAGCCCGGTAAAGCTTTTTGAATTAGGCATAGTGGCGCCTGCTATAATAACAGCTTTGCTCAATGGCACAAAAATCGAAGCTCCTAAAGCAGATGTCAAACATGGAGAAACGACTACTGTTTCTGCCATCCTCATCCCAAAGGTATATGCTCAGGCAGTTAGGAAAGATGAGATAAAAACTTTTTCTCTTCCAAAAGAAACTTCAACACAACAAATCTGGCGTGGATTAACCGGGTCAAGCCCCAACAATGTATGGTTTGTAATCGTAGGCTCGCATCTGAAAATGGAGGATGCCAAAAAACAGGCACAGTTGATTGCAAAAGAATGGAAGGATTTTAAGGCAGAGGTATATGCCCCTTATGGAGAGAATCTATATTATGCGGTTGTCATCGGTGCAAATCTGGCTCGTGAGGAGGCTCAACAATTGCGACAAAAAGCCATCCTCGCAGGATTTCCAGAGGATACCTATTTATGGACATTTCCGAAGTAGTTAACAAGGAGGGAAAGAATATGCGGTTTAATAAAATAAGAATGCCAAGTTATGTATTAATTTCATTCATCAGCCTCATCTTCTTGGTTGCAAGCGGTTGTGCAACTATTCCGAAGGAGTCAGTTAGTCTCAGTAAAGAAATAGGCAATGGCATTGTAAGTCAGCAATCTGCATATGTAAATCTCTTGAATAATTATTTTGCCCTGAAGCGGCAGGCTATAGATGACTTTATTGAAAAGGAGTATCTGCCTGCATACATCAAAAATATCCAGGCAAAACTACAAGCTGCCAAAGAAAAACTGGATAGCTTCGACTCAAAGATGCTTTCTGACATTGTTGCCAAGATAATCCAGAAGCGAGACGGAATGCAAAGGGATCTTGACCATGTAAGAGTTCATATACTGGAAAAAGTTAATGAGGAGCATGTTCATTTATTACGAGCCAATACAAGCATTACAGCACTCCTGCAGTCTGCCGTTGATGTAAAGCAGGCATCTGTTTCGGCAGGAGAAACAGTAAAAAAAATAACAGGCGGGCGTATTGACCTCGAAGAAATAGAGAAAAAATTCAACGAATATCTCATGAAATCAGGAGACCTTTCATCAAAGGCGGAAGATTTATTTGATTTAATAAAACCACTTATAAACAAAAAAGGGGGTGATTCATTATGACTATTGATGCCAAAAAGTGGGAAGAAATTCTCAGAGAAGCAGGGCAAGAAACCGATGATGAGTTTGCTTCTAAGATTTCAAGTCTTACAAGACTTACTGATGATGAAATAAAGGCAATTACTCCGAATCCCGGCGACAAGGAAAAATTGGCAGAACTTATGAAAATTGTTTCTGATGCGACCAGAAATAATATACAAAAAGCTGATGCTATTCGTAATACCAAAGGATTAGCGGAAATAGCGGTTGCACTGCTTGGAAAACTTATTTAGCCCTCATTTACAGGGTAGTTCTTGTGTATGAAATGGTAATGAAGGGAGGCAGAAAATGATTGGTTACTTAAAAAGGGTTAGGCATAAAATACCAAGGGATAGCACTGAGAAGGGGTGGAGAGAGATAATTTTTGTAAATTGGATGACAGTTATTTTATCAGGAATTATTTTAAGCACTTTAAATCACTATTATTGGCAAAAGCATGAAGATGTCAAAAGGAGAGGAATTTATCTGCAAGAGAAAATAAAAACTTATTCATCCGTAAGTAAGGAACTGACAAATCTTATAATGCATATAAATCTTATTACAGACCTTAAAAATAAAAACCCTTCTGATAAAAAAAAGATTAATGAGCTTCAAAGTGAGATAAATAATATTTTATCAGAATGCGGCAAATATTTTTCATTTATAAAAATATATTTTAGTCAGGAAGCAAATACAAAAGTCGAGAAATTTGCCGAAGATTTAAGGGAATATAGTCAAAAAAAAAGCAAAGAAATTATTGACGAAAAATCGAGTATATATGTAAAAGCAAAAGATTTGACTAATAAATTAAGCACCGAGATAAAGAAAGATTTTAATATCAATTAAATGAGGAGATAACAATATGGGAAAAATTAATTTGGGTATATTTGTCATTTTGCTTGCGTTATTCGCATCTGCACATTATGTAGAAGCACAAAAGTCAGTAAAAGAAGATGGTGGACCTCCTATTATCATTATATTTAGAGCTAATGAGGATAAGTCGAAAGCACCGATGTTAAGAACAGAACCCCCTTCTGAACAGTCCGCAAGTTCCCCGATGTTAGAGCAAGGAGGAAGGGATCTAAATACAGATGAAAAGAGGATGGTTGAAAAAGAGGGAGAAAACTCAAAAAGAGAGATGGAGGGCAAGATAAAATCTTATAAAAAAGATAAGAAAGAATTGGACATTCAATTTAAAAATTCCTCTGAGAAGTTTAAGGTAAACGATGATATTTCTGGAAAATTCAAAGAAGATGATTTGGTTATAATAAAACCCTCTGGTAAAAAAGGAGGATATGAGCTATACAAAGAACAACCAAAATAAGAGTGCACAAATTTGCTCCCTCGTTATTTTTATGGATGAATTTTCTTGTCATTGATATTAATCCTTTTCGTAAATTTGACTCATGAGGAGGCTCAGAAACTTCGTAAGAAGGCACTCCTTGCAGGGTTTTCAGAGGATACCTATTTGTGGACATTTCCGAAGTAGTTAGATAACAAGAACAGGGTAGAATTAATGAGCTAAGGAGGTATTCAATATGATGGCGATTGATGTTCCCGTGGGATTGGTTGCAGGGCAGGTGATAGCAGACGCAGGACGAAATATGCTGAAGAGTGGAGATGTGGAGAGATACAGGTCTCTCCGCTCCACTGTTATCCTCTTTGCCTATCTCTTTACAACGCCTATTGTATTTTATTTTTTTATGGGCTGGCCTGCGTGGGAGACAAATTATTTGTGGGAATGGGTTGACCATATACACGGGACACCTAAATTTGCCATATCGTCATTTGGAGCGGTGATTATGGCAATCCTTCCTGCATGGATTGGCTTTGAATCGGGGAAATATTTAATCCGTAAGGATAAAGTGGGATGGCTGAAGGTATCTTATATAAGCCTCTTTATTCTTATCTTGATTATAGTCTTTGTAACCAAGAATGCCACTTTTAATATAGCCCCCACATACAAAGATTATTTATCAAAAAGTTTTTCTTCCTTTTGGAGTAATCCATTTTTTATCTACTGGCTCATCCTGACTATTTATTTCTGGGGCGGACTGATTGTTTTTTATATTTTTATAAGAAGGAAGGATAAATGTATCGAAAATTATAAAAACCATTAAGGAGAAAGGGAGAACAGGAAGAAAAGGGGATAAAGAACAAAAAAGAATTAGGACACAGATTTACACGGATAAACACAGATTATTAAAATCTTTATCCTGACTTTTCTGTGTTCATCTGTGTCCAATATTTTCTTTTTTCTATCTTTCCCCAATTTTCTCCATTTCTCCTTAATCTTTAATTTTATTCTGGAGGTAATCATGGTTCAGATAGATATACCTGCTGCATTTATTGCAAGCCAGTTTTTTCTGGATATTGGGAGAAGAGCAATAAAGAGGGAGACTGAAAATTCTACTGATAAATATCCAGCAATTTATTACAGATTTTTATTCAGGTCTGTATTCTTTGCAAGTTTTGTCATAGCACCTGCCGGTATATATCTTCTTGTTGGCTGGCCCGGATGGGAGCAGATGTATTGGACTGAGCGGGTTGAAAAACCTCTCTTTCATCTTTATAATGCAATGCTCTACCCGTTATTTATTATGGCCATAGTTTTGGGTGCCTATATAGGTCATGTGGTCGGTTATAGGTGGCTGGTTACAGGCAGAGAAAAATATTTAAGACCTGCTTATATAAGCGTGCTCGCTGCAGTTATAATTCTGGTTCTCTTTAACTACCCTGCTTTTACACTCGTTGGAACATATCACCAATATCATAATGACAGAGGGAGTATGGATATGGCTTGGAATAATCCTCACGACTTTGGCAAAGGATGGTTGATTGTTATGGTATATTTCGCCCTTGTTTTTATGTATCTCTTTTTAAGAATACGGAAAGAGGGCAGAAATCATTAGAGGAGGTGTTTTGAATGCTTGTCGTTATCAGTGATTTGCACTTTGTGGATGAGACTGCGGGAAAGCATAATTTGCCTTATGGTGCATTTGAGGATGTATTTCTCTCCGATATTGCATCCATTGCAAAAGACAAAGGGGTAAAAGAGATAAAGATATTGCTCTTAGGCGATATTGTTGATTTAATCCGCAGCGAGCAATGGTTTGATGTTGCCCCTGCCGATCGTCCATGGGGGACAAATGGGCTTAAAGATATTCCAAATCCCCAAACCGGCAGTCCTACAGAACGGCAGTGCATAAAGATACTCGGGGAGGTGCAAAATAAAAACCAGGAGACCTTTAAATTGTTCAGGGAGTTTAAATCAAGGCTTAAGGAAAAATATAAATTAGATACAAATGTTGAGATTATCTATACGCCTGGCAACCACGACCGTCTTTGTAATCTTTATCCTTCAGTAAGAGATGAAATTAAAAATATTCTTGGTCTTACAGTAAATACCAATACTGCAAACGGCTATCCAAATAGAGATTGGAAGTATCGCTACGATTTCATAGATGAAAGCTACGGCGTCTATGCACGGCACGGACATCAATTTGACGAGTGGAATTATGCAGTGGGCAGTGAAGATGAGGCGATACGAAGTCTTGAAGTGTCCATCGGAGACCTGATGACAACGGAATTTGCAGTTAAGTTTCCGTATATTTTGAATTCATTGAGAGGGCAATATTCTGATATAGACGATAATACTTTTAAGGAATTGGTTGAGCATGTAAAGGATATAGACAATATTCGTCCGCTGAAAAGAGTTATAGACTGGATAGATTATAGAATTAAAAAGGAAAGTGACCGGAGAGTGCGTGATGCCTTAGACAAGGCTTTCAAGCAGGTTGCTAAGGAATTTTTTGATATTGACTTCGTGAAGAATTCCAGGACCTACCGCAATATGTGGCTTCGTATTTCAAGCAATTCATCTGTAAGCTGGCTGACTAAATTAGCTATATATATAGGAGGTGCTGAAAATTTGCTTCCCATTCTAATGGGCTTGAGCGATGAACCTCCCGACCCGGGAAAAAGTCCCCTTGCAAAAGCAGCTTACGACGAATCTGTCTGGAGAAACAATAAGGAAATTCAATTTGTCCTTTATGGACATACACATGCGCCTCTGCAGATACCTTTAGATAATATAAATGGGAAAGAGGTAATCTACCTTAACACAGGCACATGGCGAAACAGGATTACAAAAACCATTGAGCTTGACCGGCCCCCCGATAGAAGCATTCGAGGGCAGGCCCCTGATTTTGTCGAGCTTAAAACCATGACCTATGCAATATTTTATAGAAGGGATGAGGATATGGGCGGGAAACAGCCCAATACTGTAAGCTTTGATGTATGGACAGGGGCGAAGAAGAAATATTATAAAGAGAGGTAAGAGGTTTTATGTCTCAAAAGATACTCGTTGTAGAGGATAATGATAAAAACCGTTTATTGATGAGGGATATTTTGAGATATCACGGCTATGAGGTTTTGAGGCTACTGATGGGGAAGAGGGGATTAAGATGGCAAAGGAGCATAAGCCCGCCTTGATATTTATGTATATGCAGATGCCTGTAATGAACGGTTTTAATGCAATAAATATACTAAAGGGAGATGCTGAAACAAAGGACATCGGGTTTTCTTGTTGAAAAGGGGTATCTCGTCCTCGGTGTGGTGGTTAACCTCCCCCCCCCCCCCCCCCTCAAATTTCAAAGGATTTTTATGAAATCATCCCGAATACAAAAATATTCAGGAAGAGAGGCTAATGTATTGAATAAAGAAATCAACAGAAACAAAACAGCCGATGAGGCAGCCGGAGGAGCCAACCAATGACCACTCAATCCAATCATTCTTTAATCCCTTCTGCATTCTTTTCGCAGCTTTGCGGTCTCATTGCGGCAGGATTAGGGGTGGTTGCCATTGCGGGTTGGCTGACGGGATGGAGAATCCTCTCCGGTATACGGGCAGATTACATCCCCATGGCGCCAAATACAGCCCTCTCCTTCATTGTGCTCGGCATATCACTTTTTGCACTCTTAACGGAGAGAAGGTGGGGTCTTAAATTATCAAGAATCGGCGTTACCGTGGTTTTCGCTCTATCCCTGATCCGATTCGCAGAGTTTAGTGTAAATATTAACCTGAATGTTGATAGATGGATTTTTCAGGTTTCATCGGAGAAATTTGGTCTTATTCCTGTGGGCCAGATGGCTTTGCCTACCGCCCTCAATTTCTTGTTTGCAAGCGTTGCGCTCTTTCTTGCCTCATCTTTGAAAAAACATTGGATTGCTGGCGGTGTGGAAAGGTTGCTATCTGGTACAACAACCCTTATCGGGTTTGCTTTCTCATTAGGCTACATATATAGCGCGCCATTGCTTTATGGCGGGACAACAATACCAATGGCGCTCAATACTGCAATTTCATTTTTTGTTCTGGGCCTGGGACTTGTTATCAACAACTTGAGTCATGACATAGCGGAACGGAAGCGATCAGCAGAAGCACTGAGAAAGGCATATGACGAGTTAGAAGTGCGAGTTGCAGAGCGGACCGCGGAACTCGCCAAGACTAATGAAACATCGCGGGCCGAAATCATTGAACGCAGGCATGCTGAAGAAGCGCTTCGGGAATCGGAAAACAAATTTAGAGACTTATCGGAAAAATCAATAGTCGGCGTTTATCTTATACAGGACGGAGTCTTCAAGTATGCCAATCCAAGATTGGCTGAGATATTCGGGTATGCAGTTGAGGAACTTATTGATAAAAAGGGGCCAAAGGATCTGGTTCTACCAGAAGATTGGCATATTGTTGAGGAAAACCTCAGAAAGCGGATATCAGGCGAGGTGGAATCCATTCATTATGATTTCAAGGGAATAACAAAGAATAAAGAGACAATCTATGTAGAGGTTTACGGCTCCAAAACAGTATATCGTGGACGCCCTGCTGTTATCGGAACGCTGCTCGGCATCACAGAGCGTAAGAAGTTCGAAGAGCAATTGAGACATGCACAGAAGATGGAGGCTATTGGACAGCTTGTCGGCGGCATAGCCCATGACTTCAATAACATGCTTAATGCGATAATTGGTTTTGGAGACCTCATGCAAATGAATATGAAGAAAGACGACCTCAATAGAGGCCATCTCAAAGAGATACTCAAGGCGGGAGAAAGGGCAGCCCATCTGACACAGAGCTTGCTTGCTTTCAGCAGAAAACAGATAATAGACCCAAAGCCACAGAATCTGAATGAGATTATAAAAGGCGTTGAAAAGTTTCTAATGAAGATTATAGGCGAGGATATAGAGTTAAAGGTAAAGGGGGGAGAGGGGGGATTTGGGGATTTAACAGTATTTGCAGACAGGGGGCAGATAGAGCAGGTATTGATGAACCTTGCAACCAATGCTAGGGATGCAATGCCTGACGGAGGGGATTTGATCATGGAGACGGAGGTCATCCAGATGGATGAGGAATATATAAAGAACCATGGATATGGAGAGTCAGGGACATATGCCCTTTTGGCAGTGACAGATTCAGGCACTGGTATGGATGAAGCGACGAGGCAGAGGATATTCGAGCCGTTCTTTACGACAAAGGAATTGGGACGGGGAACCGGCCTTGGACTTGCGATGGTATACGGGATAGTAAAACAGCACAATGGTTATATCAATGTCTACAGTGAACCACAGAAAGGCACGACATTTAAGATATATCTTCCTTTGATTAAATCAGAGGCTGCAGAGAGTGTGGGCATAACACCGGATGTCTATCCGAAAGGAGGAACAGAGACAGTCCTTGTGGCAGAGGATGATCGGGCTGTAAGGAAACTGACAAGGAGCATACTTGAGAGGTTCGGATACAAGGTCATAATGGTAGAGGACGGGGAGGACGCAATAGAAAAATTCATGGAGAATAAAGAGGAGATTCAACTATTACTTCTTGATGTCATAATGCCAAAGAAGAACGGCAAAGAGGTTTATGAAGAAATCAAAAAAATTAATCCTGGCATAAAAACCTTGTTTCTGAGCTGATATACAGCAGAACTTATCCATAAAAAGGGAATCCTTGAGGAAGGTTTAAACTTTATCCTGAAGCCTGTCTCACCAAAGAATCTTTTAGTAAAGGTGAGGGATGTGCTGGACGGAAAGGGAGGCTGATATGGAAAAAATTATCTTTACAGCAAAGCCGAGGATATTGTGTGTTGACGACGAGCCTCTAAACCTTAAACTCTTTGAAGCCATGCTTGAGCCAAGAGGTTATGAGGTAATAAAGGCGGAGAATGGCAGGGAGGCGCAGGAGAGGATTGCAGAGCATAGGATAGACCTTGTCCTCCTTGATGTGATGATGCCGGGTATTGATGGCTTTGAGGTATGCAGAAGAATAAAGGAGGATGAAAAATACAGGAATATACCTGTTATTATGATTACATCCTTAAAATCAAAAGGTGACCGCATAAAAGGGATTAAGGCGGGTGCAGAGGATTTCATATCCAAGCCCATTGACCATGGGGAGGTACTTGCGAGGGTAAATATGCTGCTCAAGATGAAAGCCCTCAGTGACAGGCTGAATTTTGCCTATATCAATATAAACAACCTGACAGCCTTTGGTGAAGAGGTTATAAATACCTTTAATCCCATAACCTTTGATTTCCTATCCAAGACTGACAACATTGTTAATCAAATAATAAGACAAACCAGTGACAGGTTTGAGAAACCGCAGATAGTTATTGTTGGATTACCCGGCAATGGCAGTGACTGGCTGTGGTATCAATATGAATCTATCCTCGGCAAATTACAGAGGAACTTATTAAAAATTGGTATCCATAAAAGCCTTGATGTTCACAGGGATAACCGAAGGGTGGATTTTTACAACAGTGCCGACCTTAAAAAATCAGAGGTATTGTCATTCATTAAAAGATTTGAGCCAGCATCATCAATAAAGGTGACAAATATGGTTTGCTATCTAAGTCACGAACTGTGCATCCTTGCCCTTAACTATGGTAGAGATCTCACAGCATATGATGCCTCGGTTTTAAACAGCCTCGTTATGCAGAGTCTGTTTCTAAAATCACTCTCAACCCAGATAAAGGAGGTGGAAGATGCCTTTGCCTATACAATTTATGCCCTTGCAAGGGCAGCGGAGTCAAATGATGAGGATACTGGCAATCACATTATAAGAGTCGGCAAGTACTGCTCACTTATTGCAAAACAGATTGGCATGTCTGAAAAGTTTACAAATGCAATCCGCCTTCAGGCACAGATGCACGATGTTGGAAAGATTCACACACCGCCGGAGATTCTCAAGAAACCTGCGAAACTCACTCTTGAGGAATTTGATGAAATGAAGAGGCACCCCATTAATGGTGCAAAGATAGTGGGAGACCATGCAAGGCTAACAATAGCAAAGACTATAGCCCTCACACACCACGAGAGATGGGACGGGAGCGGTTACCCCTGCAAACTAAAGGGGGAGCAGATACCAATTGAGGGGAGGATATTGAATATTGCAGACCAGTACGATGCCCTGAGAAACAAGAGGGTCTACAAACCTGCCTACGACCATGAGACAACAAGGAGGATAATTACAGAGGGGGATGGGAGAACAATGCCGCATCATTTTGATCCGCAGGTGCTCGCTGCATTTAAGGAGACGACTTCACAATTTGAAGAGGTATATGAAAAACTGAGGGATTAAAGCTGAAAAAAGGAGGGTTATGGACTCAGGGGACTTAGAAGATATTAGGCAGATGAGTGAGAATATCATACAGAGTATGACATCGGGGCTGATGTTTATAGAGAGTAGGAACTATACAATCGTAAAATTTAATAAGGCGATGGAGAATATCAATGGAATACCCGCCGAAAAGGCAATAGGGAAAAAGATTGAAGATGTATTCTCTCACATTGAAGGACTCCCCTTTGATATGTTTTATAAGGTAATGAAGGATTTTGGAAGATTGGAGAGGACAAAGTTCAAGCTCATAGATAATGGTAATGTGATACACAGATATATAAAAGGCGATACATATTTTAATCAGAATGGGGAGCCTGCAGGTTATCTTGTCATAGTGGATGATGCCACCGAGACGGAATTTGTAAAAGAGAGTTTTGGGAAGTATGTGGCAAGGCAGGTGGTTGAAAAGATATTGTCAGGGAAGGGGCAGATGAGATTGCATGGGGAAAGGCAGTATGTAACAGTCCTGTTTGCCGATGTGAGGGGATTTACAAAACTTGCCGAGGAGAGAGAGCCGGAGGATGTTGTAGCCCTTCTGAATCGTTATTTTAATATGGTGGTGGATATAATCTTTAAATATGAGGGGACCCTTGATAAATTTATCGGTGATAATGTGATGGCGGTATTCGGTGCACCAATAAAATCTGACAATGATGAGGAGAGGGCTGTAATGGCTGCAATGGAGATACAATCAGAAATAGAAAGATTTAACATGGAGAGAAAATTAAATAACGAAGAGGTCATCTCAGTCGGCATAGGAATCAATACAGGCGAAGCAGTAGTTGGGAATATAGGCTCGGAAAAGAGGATGGATTATACAGTCATAGGTGATACGGTGAATGTTGCGGATAGAATTCAGGCAGCAGCATCAGGTGGAGAGATACTCATATCCACTTTAACCTACAAAGAAATAAAAGATACAATCACCTGCCGCAAACTCCCGCCAATAACAGTGAAGGGCAGACAAAAACCTATCCATATCTTCAAGGTTACAGGAATATCTAAACCGTGATTAAAGAACAAAACATCTTTTGGAGTTTAACTTATGCATATCAAACTTGCCATCGGTTGTCGTAATTATCTTTTTAGTGAAGGGTTAATA
>JACRGN010000264.1 GCA_016234205.1 Nitrospinota bacterium
GAGGGGAGGAACCTCATTTCTGTCTATCATAACATCTATCACTGTTGATTTTCCAGTAGCAATAATATCATCCATAAATTTTCTGTTAATTTCTCCCGGTTTTGTAACCCTGACACCCCTTGCCCCAAGCCCTTCAGCAATCTTTACAAAATCCACCTGTCCGAATTCTGCCGCATTAGTATGCTTCATACCTGCAAGCCTGCGTCCATGCGAAACCATTCCAAGCTCCGAATTATTCTCCACAACCCAGATTATCTGTTTATTATAATTAATCGCCGTTGCCACTTCCATTCCGTTCATTAAAAAGCCGCCGTCTCCTACAATTGCCACAACAGGTCTGTCAGGGGCAGCAAATTTACCACCTACAGCAGCAGCTACACCATATCCCATAGAGGCAAAGCCGAGACCTGCAAAGAATGTGTAAGGCTTATAAATATCGAGATAATGGAGTGCCCATACAAGATTGTTTCCAATATCTGTAAAAAAGATAGTATCCTGTGGAAGACTGTCCCGCAGATCCTTCATTAACCTTTGAGGTTTTAATGGAATGGTATCCGACCCCATCTTTTCCACATCAAGATGCCGACTGATTTGACCCTTAAAACCGTGTAGTTCCTCAATTGCTGCTTTCCTTCTTTCCTTTAATTTCCTCTGCATAAGCGGAGGCAATTTCTCAATCTGCCTCTCTAATTCATAGGTCATCTCCCTGATAATCGTCTTTGCATCGCCTATCAAATCCACTTCAAAGGGATAGTTTTTCCCGAATTCATAGGGGTCAATATCCACCTGTATCATTGCATTTTCTGGTATCAGTCTTTTATCCCAGGCATTACTCCCCCATTCATTAAAACTCGTCCCTATCGCTAACAGCACATCCACCCTTGGGAGTGTTGAGTGTTGAGTGTTGAGTGTTGAGTTTAATTCTTCATTCTTAATTCTTAATTCTTCATTCAGAAGATACCCCTCTGCCTGTGGCGACCCTCCAAGTCCAAACACTCCTAATGAGAGATCATGGTTCTCAGGAAAGGCGCCCTTTGCCTTAGGGGTGGTTACAACAGGGATAGAGAGCATTTCTGCAAATTTAATGACTTCATCCACCGCACCGGAAATTAATGTGCCATTACCAAGAAGGATGGCAGGTTTCTTAGCATTGAGCAGCAGAGTTGCAGCCATTTTTATACTATATCTATCAAAATACATTGTATGGGGTATAAATTTATCATGGGGGATTACCTCCTCATCCACATCTTCCCTCATAACATCCATAGGGATATTGAGATGAACTGGTCCCCTTCTTCCGCTGAGGGCGATTCTCAATGCCTGTCTGAGCATTTCCCCTGTCTTTTCAGGTGTTATAACCATTGCACTGAATTTAGTAAAATGTCTGAATATCTCCACAATATTTATCCCATCATATGTTGATTCCTGTAATGCACCCTTTCCAAAGCTTCTGGTCGGCACCTGGGCAGTGATTGTCAGTACAGGGATTGAATCTGCATATGATGATGCAATACCGGTAATGAGATTTGTAGAGCCTGGTCCTGTAGTAGCACAGCAGACACCCAGCATATTGCTCACCCTTGAATATCCGTCAGCCATAAATGAAGCACCCTCCTCATGTTTTGGCAGGACAGCCTCTATCCTCTCGCTTTTATTAATTGCATCATACAACGGCTCCAATGCACCACCGGGGATACCGAAGATATACCTCACCCCCATTTCTTCCAGATATTTTATTATCAGCTCAGCCGCAGTCATAATTTAGATAAATTATTCTCTTAATTTCTTGTTTATTAACCTCATAAGTCTTTCGGTATTTATTAATGAATTTTCTATCTCATCTTTTTCTGCCTTTGAAATCCATTCCTTTACTTCTTTTTTAGGCATATACGACCCTTCCTTTTTTCATGACCATGGAAAGAAAGCTATCGCCCATCTTCATTCTTTTATTAAATTCTTCCGGTGTATAAACCAGAATATCAATCCCTATAAAGGCATTTTCTTCACTTATAATTCTCCTTACCTCTAATGCCCTTTTCCTTGGTTTCTCCTTAGAGTCTTTGATTATAAGCAAATCAAGATCACTGTCTTTTGTAGGAGTTCCCCATGCAAAAGAACCAAAGATAATAATCTTCTCTGGTTGAAAATATTTTTTTATTTTCTCAATTATTTGAGTAATCATTACATTTTTATCCATTTTTTTTACCCTTCTTCATTTTGTCCCCAATACCTCTCCCTCAAAACCTTCTTCAATATCTTGACCGAGCCGCTCTTTGGCAGGCTGTCCACGAAGTCCACGGATTTGGGGCATTTATAGCCCAATAGTCTTTCCTTAATCATTCCCACCTGAATATTGCTGTCACAAAATTGAATCCAAGCCCCTGTGAGCATAAAACTACAATTCATTATTATCTATCAGAATATTTTTGTAGAGGTCATCATGTATCCAATAATGAGCGTCATTTATCATCTTATCCAACATGGGTTTTATAGCGGAGACTATACCAATCCTTTTTGCCTCAATCAAACAACCAATCGTGCCTGAAAAATTCAGACCATGATATTCGGCTATATCTCTTGCCTCCACTTCATCTAATAATACCAGTTCAGCTTTCTTTTCAATTGCCAATACAATAACCTCTGCCTCACCCTCATCTATCTCCCTTGACAAATTGCGATACAGTTCCAAATTTGAAATAGAATATTTTTTAATCCACTCTGCCTTTTTTATAAGGCTGGATACTGGATATTCTTTCCCTTCCAAAACTATCTCTCTCCAGACAGCATTGGGCATTGAAATCTGATGAAACAACTCCTTCAAAATACCCAGCTTTCCTATCATTCCAAAGTTTATTAAAGGAGTTGAATTACTTATGACCACTGTTTCTCCATTTCTTTAAATTCCTTTTATCTTTCTCATAATCTCCTGTGTCGTAATGTCTTAAAACCTTCATCTGCCCAAGTAAGATATGGAAGTCTACCTTTTTCAAGCCTGCCAGCCTTCTTGCGCCTCCTAATGACAATATCTCCCTCGAATATAAATGAATAGCCAATTCCTTTTTCAATTCATTGACTATTCCACTTCTGGGAATCTTACCTGCCACAATAATCTCTTCAGGAATATCAATTCTTATAACAGACATATATGCCTCCTATTTTTAAAAAAACTCAATGATCTTTTCTTCACCAATACCTCTCCCTCAAAACCTTTTTCAATATCTTGCCCGAATCACTCTTTGGCAGGCTGTCGGCGAAGTCAACGGACTTTGGGCATTTATAGCCTGACAGCCTCTATCATCTCACTCCTGTTAATTGCATCATACAGAGGCTCTAAAGCACCGCCGGGGATACCGAAGATATACCTCACCCCCATCTCTTCCAGATATTTTATTATCAAATCAGCAGCAGTCATTTTATCTAAAAATTTTTAGCCACAGACTTTCACTAACTCATTAAAAACGGTTCAAACAGTTTAAACGGCTTAAACGGTTTAAAAAGCCCGTGTAAGTCTGTGGCTAATCATACCCCCCACCTGAAGACAATGGATGAATGATTCCATCCCATACCCGGTGCAGAGAAGACTACAATATCATCACCCTTTAGCATACCCTGACTTACAGCCTCGTCCAGAGTTACAGGTATGCTGGCATTACTCAAATTCCCATATTTTTTTAGAGTATCGTGATATTGCCCCTCTTTTAATCCAAGCCCTTTCCTCCATGAATCCACCAATTCTCTGGCAGGTTGATGGGTGATAAAAAAATCTATATCTTTTATTGTTAAACCGCATTTTTGTAAAGCCTTTTTTGTGATTTCCACAGTCTGAACAGGTCCCAATTCCCTTATTTTATCCAATCCCTCCTTTGTCCTGTCTATAAAGAGATAGAGTTTTTCAGGGTCGCCGTTGTAATATGTCCTTTCTCCCTTCCACCCTTCGGGTTTCTTAACCTTTCTCCCCATCGTATGATAAAGGCTTCCATCTGATATAAAATAACTTCCCAGATAACCCCGCCCCTCTGTTTTTACCGGTTTTAAAATAGCAGCCCCCGCCCCATCTCCCATGAGCATACACTTTTTTTCCGTATAATCCGCTACCCTTGTCCATGTTGTAGATGACACTATAAGTATAGTTTCACATTCACCTGTAACTATCATGGAATTTGCAATGATAAGACAATTTATGAAACTGGTGCAGGCACTGTCAAAATTAAATGCCCCGGCATTTTTCGCACCAAGCTTATGCTGTATAAGGCAGCCGTTACCTGGCTGAAGCTGGTCGTGGATATTTGAATTGCACAGGATTAAATCAATCTCCTCTGCATTAATACCTGTCTTTTTGAGGACATTTTCACAGGCTAATAACTCAATGTCAGAGGATTTCATGTGGTCAGGGATTACCCTTCTTTCTATAACCCCGCTGTCATCAAAAATCTCCGTCCCGCTGGTTAATAATTCAAATTTCTCAAACCACTCATTTGTCCTGACAGTTTCAGGCAGATATGATCCCGTCCCTACAATAGCAGCCCTTCTTTTATTCATTATGGTTAAGTCTATCCTTAATTGTCATTATTACATCTTCAATATTGACTCTATGAGATGGAAGGACTCTGTTCTTTTCATGTTTATGATGAGGAAAGGTCTTAAGATTTTTCCAATGAGACTTATTATCCCATCTGATTATCAATTCTCCATTCTCCTTTTGCCAGTGATAAGAATATTTTTGATATTCCAGTGTATGTAACTCAGTAATATATAAAATCGTCCCATCTAAAATCTTTGCTTTTACCTTAATTAACTTTGTATACTCTTCATCTATGAGGTCAGTAACATCAATTGAGGTAAATAGATTAGATTCCTTTAGTTTAGATATTATTCCATGCAATTTTTAGCTCCTCATATTTCTTCTTCCATTCTTTATATACAGACTCATATCCCTCCCATGCAATTAAATCATCCCATTCCTCAAAAGATTCTTGTTCAGATTCTTCTACCTTTTTTTTAAAAGAAATAAAATCCATACCATGTTTTTCTTCAAATTCTTTACATTTACTATGGTAATACTCCGTCTTACTTAATGCCTTATCTAACAGCATTTCAATTATCTCTTTGTTTGTAGTGGTTTCTACTAAATCGCCTGGCAATTTAATCTTGAATTCCTTTAAAATTGTATCCTGCATAATTTACTCCTTTCATCTTAAAACCTGTAACTCGCCTCAAGCATAAATTCCATCCCCGCTCTTGGAAAATCATTGGTAACCCCTTTACCCTTTGGGGCGGGGTCTGCATACTTTTTGTCAAGGAGATTATAGACAGATGCCCTTATCTCGGCAGTCTTGTAAAAATTCTTTCCTATAAGGGTAAAGTCAAGAAGTGCATAGGAGGGTAAGGAACTTCTAGTATCTCCTGACGCCCTTTCTCTGCTATCTATCAAAAACAGGTTTGTATTTGCATTGAGATACCTGTTGATACCGAGGTTCAAACCTACATTCCCCCTGTGTTTCGGCACTTCGGGTAAAACTGTCCCGGTATCTTTATCTCTCGCATTCTGGTATGAATAATTGGCATATCCGTAATATTCTTCATTCCATCTTGTTTTAAGCTCTATCTCAACCCCATCTGCATCTGTTCCGCCGGAATTATTATAGATATTCCCGCCGGTTCCAGGGGTAAGTCTTATTACATCCCTTATCTCATAATAAAAATAATTAACATTCGCCTCAAGAGATTTGCCAAACCTGTATCCTGCACCTGCCTCATAGGTATTTATTTTTTCTGGTTTTAAGTCCTTATTGCCAAGGATGGAGGGATTATTTTGATTGTAAAGCTCCTGAAAATTCGGCGCCCTGAAGGCTCCCCCGTAGAGGAACTTTATCTCTCCATTCTCTATAAAATTCCATACCAATCCCGCCCGCGGGTTTGTTGTCCCTCCAAAGTCGCTGTAATTATCATGCCTTATACCAAGTGTCATATTAAGGGATTTCATAATTTTCCAATCATCCTGAATATATAAAGCCCATATATCCCTATCCACTGCCTTATTGAATGGATATACACCTGACACATCCTGAAAACCACCGGAAAGAGGCGCACCTGTATTTGGATTAAAATTTAAAAATTGAATAACATCAAATTGACTGACCCTCTCATATACACCCCCGGATGTTATTGTATGTTCTTTTAACATATAATCCATCTGTAATTCTGCGCCTGTTGTTCTCTCCTTTGCCTTTGGATTACCCCTCATCCCATCAGGATATACCTTTGCAAAGCCCTCTGGAAATAACTCCCAATCTTTATCAAATTCAAACTGGTCAATATAACCCTTTGCAACCATACTTAAATCATCTGTCAAAGATTTTTTATAATTAATCTCTCCAAAAAATTCCTTTATTTTCTGGGTTGATTCATTATTGAGTGCGTATGCAACACCTAAATAAGGACCCATTTTTTTATCAACATATTTTCCTTTGAAATTAAAATCTCCGTAAGAGATATTCAGGTTAAAATCATACTTCTCTCTCCAGTCATCAGTCTTCCCCGGCGCCATTGATACCTGTGTCCCCTGTTTTTTATCATTTGCTGTCTGTGCATCCTCCTCTACAAGAAGCCTCGGCCCATCTGTCTTATAAAAATCAAATGAGCCTGCTACCTTTAAAGCAGGGCTAAAGCCCTGCCCTACTTTACCAAAGAGGATATTATAATGCTGTGTATTAAAACTACCTCCCCCTGCAGTTGCCTGAATACCATTTATATCATCCACCTCTTTTGTTATTACATTAATTACAGCGACAAAGGCATTTGCACCATAAAGGGCAGAGCCGGGACCCCTTATAATCTCAACTCGTTTTATATTTTCTACAAATAAATCATCATGAATCTGCATAGCACCTGCATAAAATGGGTCATTCAGACGATGGCCATCAATCATGATTAATACCTTTTCTGCATTTTGTGTTTTAATACCTCTCACCTCTACAGTTTTAAGTCCGACAAATTCCTGATAGACCCCGATCCCCGGAACAATCTTTAAAACATCAAGCAGATTCCTCGCCCCTATATTTCTTATCTGCTCTGCCGTAATAACTGTTGCAATGGCAGGGGCTTTACTTACCGACTGGGCATGCCTGGTTGCGGTAACGATGAGGTCTTTCTCCTCAAAGAAGAGGAGCATCTCCTCTTCAGCCTTTGATGTGATTACCTTTTTGTCTTCGGAAGACCCGCCGGCAAAAAAAATATCGGTTGTCCCGTCACTATATTTGTCTGTCTGCCGTAACACAGGCAGGGCGGTGGAGTAGTCAGGATATATCAGGGCAAAGAGAGACATACACAAAATTAAAAATAACCTTATATTCATATTGAATCTCCTTTAATTAAGACATTAGACTTTAGACTATAGACTTAAGACTAATTAAAAAAATCTGATGTCTAATGTCTAAAGTCTAATGTCTAATCTGTAATTTCAACCCTATTTTGCAATAGCCTTTAGAAATAAGCCCAGTCTATCGGCATCAAAGAATTTATTAATCAACTGTTTTATCCTTTCAATGTCTATATCATTTACCGGAAATAAAACTAAATTCCTTATATCTATCAAATCTATCTCCGATGAGGAATATAATTTTGTAAGTATTAAATGCTCCGGGTCGGAGACCTTCATATCAAAATCCTCAAGAGGCACTGCATTATCCAACAGGGACAACTCCCACGGCTTATCTGCAATCAATATGTCCACAGGCGGCATGGTATTTGAGTTGAGATGCAAAATTACAGGCACAGGGTCTTCCTTTCTGCCGAATTTCAGGTGTGCCGTAAATCCAGCCTCTCTAAATGCCTTTGCGATTTTCACAAAGTCGTCTTCCCCTGCCTCTACCATAAAATCCAGGTCTTGTGTGGCTCTTATCTTAGATTCATCTACCCACAGATTCATGGCATTAGCCCCGATTAATGCAAATCTATAATCTTTAAGTATATCCTTAACTATTTTTAAGACATTTTCCTCTTGAGCCATAAAAAGATTTTCTCATATTATACATTAAACTATAAGCATTCAGCGCCTTAACTATTCGTATTAAAACATACTCTTTGGTCATCCTTATTTTTTTACTTCTTTTTGCATCTTTTTTAACCCATCTCATGCTGAATTTGTTCATAAGATTTGATGTTCTTCAGACATTTCTGTAGAAAATTAACCACAGAGCTCCGTGGTTTATTCTGCATTACCTTTTGTCTCATCTACCGCCGGTAATTTTACTGTAAATATACTCCCCCTGTCAATTTCGCTTTCCACCCCTATGGTTCCGCCATGTCTTTCCACAATCCCATGGCTTATGGAAAGCCCCAGCCCTGTCCCCTTTGCCTGGGGTTTTGTTGTAAAGAAAGGGTCAAATATCTTATGGATGATATCTTTCGGGATGCCTCCCCCGCTGTCATGGATGCTGACATTTACCCATTCTGCCTCTTTTGATACCATAACCTTCATGCTCCCCCCTTTTGGCATTACATAAATGGCATTATTAAAAAGATTTAAAAAGACCTGCTTCATCTGCTGGACATCAACAGATACCAGCGGCGGATTATCAATATATTCCTCAACGATTTGGACATTTGAAACCTTTGCCAGATGAGAGACGAGATTTAATGTATCTTTTAATACATCCACAATACATGTTTTATCCATCTTGGGCTCTCTCTGTCTTGCAAAATCTAAAAGGTTTCTCACAATGTTTTTTATGCGCATTGTCTCATTGAAAATGACATTCAATTTTTCCTTGTCAGGATTGGTATCAGGCATATCATCTCTCATAAGGGATGTATAACCCAAAATGCCTGTCAGGGGGTTATTTACCTCATGAGCCACATTTGCCGCAAGCTCTCCAAGTGATGCAAGCCTTGCAGTACGGATAAGTTTTTCCTGCCCCCTTTCAATCTCTTCAAGCTGTCTTTTAACCTTTTCATAAAGCATGGAGTTTTCCACTGCTGTGCCTATCTCATTTCCTATGGAATAGAGAAGCTCAATCTCATCACTGGTAAATGGATGGACCGAGCGGGATGTTATGTTCATCGCACCTATAGCATCTTCTCTGGTTTTTAACGGGATGCTGGCAAATGCCCTGAAACCCTCCTCCCATACCTCCCCTCTGGATATCCTGGTGTCGCCTGTGATATCATCTGCTATGATAGGTTTACCTGAAAGGATTACCCTCCCTGCAATCCCTTCCCCTGGTTTTAAAGAATCAATACTCTGGACAAATTTATCGTCAACGCCTTCATAGGCAGTAATGTTAAACAACCCCTTATCACCTGATGAAAGATATACCCAGCCCGCCTCCATCCCTGTTATCTTTAATACCTCCTTAATCGCACACTCAAGTATGGTCTTTAAGTCTAAGGACTGGTTTACTGCAGAGGTAACAAGGTTTAATGCAGAGAGCTCCTTCACATGACGCATAACCTTTTCATCCCTATTTTTTATCGCATCCACCATTCTGTTAAATGACGAGGCAAGCTCCCCTATCTCATCCCTTGAGTTCAAATCAATCCTTTCATACCACCCTCCCTTTTCTATACCCTCTACGCCATTTTTAAGGAGCAAAAGGGGCTTTGCGAGCCTTTGAGACAGAACATAGGTAAGTATAAAAGCCGCGGGAAGGAAAAGAACGGTTATTGATACACTTGTCCATATGATCTCCTTTATACGGGCATTTATCCCTTTTAAGGAGAATCCCATCTGCACCATGCCAATAGTTTTACCCCTTTTAGCTTGCTCATCGTAAGCCTGCCGAACCAAAGGTTTTTTAATGTTAGAAGTTGAATTATTTTCATCACCCTTTGTGTCTTGAAAAATCATATCCTCTTCTCTCTTGAATTCCTTTGATGCAACTACAGTCGCCCAGAAATCATAGATGGTATCTTTATCAAAGACACTCTTTTGCCAGAACGGCCCGTTTCTTTCCCCGAGCTCTCTTTTTATGTCTTCAGAAATCCCTGCGGTCCAGCCCTTCACATCTGTATGGACAGATAGGGGTTTGCCATTAAGGTTATAGATTGCTGCATAGAGGACATTGCTTTCATATCGGACACTCTGCATTATAACAGGCTCAAGGAAGTCACGACTTTCTGTAAAGACACCAAGCTCACTGTCGTGGGCAAGATTTCTTACCACAGAGATACCCTTATTTATGAGGTCTTGCTTTAAAAGTTTTTCCTGCTGATATATAACAACCGCTGTAAAAAATACAGATATGCCTATCACAATGCTGGTTATATACCAAAATACCCTTGCCCTGAAACCGTGTCTGAAAGCATATAAAATATTTTTCATTATATTACTATCTATAAACCTTATCAGCCAGTTGAATCACCCTTTCAGAAATTTTTATCCCTATCTTTTCCGCGGTGTTTAAGTTTATAGAAAATTTCACCATTCGGGGCTTAATTATAGAAAACTCCTTTATATCCTTACCTTCAAGTATCCTATTTGCTATCTCTCCTGCCTGTCTTCCTATGTCTTCGCTGTCAAAGGAAAGGGCTAAGAGCACACCGTCCTTTACATATTTATCTGATATGCCGATGAGGGGGATTCTGTTTCTAAATGCAAATAAAAGCATATAATTTATGGACTCAGGGGTTATGGCAGTTGTATCAGGCGCCATCCAGATGGCATCTACATTACCCTCCATCCGGGAGATGGCATCTATTGCCTCTGTTTTTGAATCTATTTTTCTGGTTAATAGGCTTATTCCAAGTTTTTTTGCAGCCGCCTCTGCCTCATTAATAATGGATTGGCTTTTGGAGGGGTCATAGATAACCCCAATTCGTTTAACCTGTGGAGCTACCTGCAAAAGGGCTTTGAATTGCTCCTCCGGCGGGATATTAATATCTATGCCTGTTATATGTGGATATCGGCTTTTAATATCAGCATCCGGATTGAGAACGAAGGTAAATACAATAGGCTTATCCTTTATCTCGCCTTTTACCATTGTCAGGGCATCTGTGCCGAGGGTGAATATCAAATCGGTGCCCTTAAGTCTAAGAAGGATGGAACTATTATCACCATTCTCTATGACATACTCATAGACATTTGCCTTCACAGCGGACTTAAACCCCTTTAGTGCGTCCCTGTAAGGGAGTATGTCCACACTTTTAACCGCTCCTACATCTTCGGCATGGGAATGGGGTGAACTGGATAGAGTAATGAGTAATATAATGGAGGATATGAATATTGGGAATTTCATTCAGAAATACCTCCTTTGCCTTTAACAAAAACATGATTAGCCACAGAGAATACAGACTTAAAGAAAAGATAAGTTAGGCTGAAGGCTGAAGAAAAACAGGCTGAAGTAAACCTTAAGCCTTAAGTCTTAAGCCTTTTTCTCCGTGAACTCTGTGGCAAAATTTTTATGATTTGAGATTAATATAGCATATCTCTTATTCTTAAGCAAATCCATAGGGACTCAATAGGGAATTAATAACCAACTTATTATTACTTCTGGCTTCTGGCTTCTGACTTCTGGCTTCTATTTAAATAACCTGCCATCTCCTCAATACCTTCCACTATCCTCGGTCCCAGTCTGTAAAGGACATCACCTGTATAGTAAACCCTCCCCTTCTTTACAACTTCAAGCATATCAAGTTTTTTTAAAAGCCCCTTTGAGATTTCCTTCATATCAATACCCATACTCTTGCCAATTAAAATAACATCAGGTGAGCGATGGATAACCTCTTCAATTGAATACTTTGGGTATTTTATCCCTGTATCAGATGCAATATTCTCCCAACCTAAGAGTTGCAAGGCATCATCAATTGCAGTGCCGGGTCCTGCGACGATGAGAGGCTCAAGCCAGACAATAAAGAGAGCCTTCCCTTTGACCTCTGGTTTCTGACTTCTAACTTCTGGCTTTTGAAGTTTGGTTTCTATCTCCTCTGCGAGTTTATATGCCTTTTCTTTTGCTCCGAGAGTTATACCAATCTCTCTGATTCCCTGTGGCAGTTCAGCAAACTGTCTTGCCTTGAACACATATGTCCTTATGCCAAGCTGCTTCAGCCTCTCCTCAAACTCCTTTGGGTTTCCATCTGTAGTCATTACAACAATATCAGGCTTAGCTGAGACAACAGCCTCAAGGGATGGGTTTGACATGCCTCCAATCTTCGGCTTTTTCTTTGCCTGAGGCGGATAATCACAGAAATTGGTTACCGCTACAATTTTGTCTTCAAGACCAATTGCATATAGAATCTCAGTAACACTCGGTGCAAGTGATATAATTCTCTCAGGAGGAGCGGAAAAGGCTGTGCCTGAAAGAAGGAAAAGAAAAAGAATAAGGAGAAAGAGGGAAAGGGGGAAATAGGGGAGAATAAAATAAATAAAAAAATTGTTTTTTTTCTCCATTTCTCCTTATTCTCCTTTTCTCCTTTAAATAGTTTTTATTAGTAACCCCTACATTTTTCTACAAATCCCTCTGCAAATCCGGGATTGCTTACAAAATGCAGATGGATATAGCTAACGAGGGTATTTTTATAGAGATAACCCTCCCCCCGATAGAAGCATTCGAGGGCAGGTTTGTTCCTAAAGCTATCCTCCCCAAGCCCCTGAATGATTCTATCAGGGGCAAGTTGATAAACTCTTTTTATTCTGTGTGGAGGTTCATCTATATTTGAATAGTGAAACTCATGACCCCTTATCTTCTCCCCTTTACTTAAAAATGGACAACCATCTGCAGCAATTACCTCTCTATATCCAAGAACCATTCTCTTTTCAAACATTTTAGATACATAAGGAAATAAACCGGTCATATCATATTCTTTACCCTTTAAATCTTTCAACCCTCTTCCAAGATACATCAATCCTCCGCATTCAGCATATATTGGGATATTTCTTTCTGCAAGGTCTTTAATCTGCATCTTAAGGGATTTATTTGCAGAGAGCCTCTTTGCATAAAGCTCAGGATACCCGCCGCCGAAATAGATACCGTTTATATCATCAGGCAGTCTCTTATCCTTTAACGGACTAAAGAATACAATCTCAGCACCGAATTTTTTCAGCATATCCAGATTTTCCTGATAGTAGAAGCAAAAGGCATTGTCATAGGCAATAGCAATACGAGTGACAAGTGGTGAGTGGTGAGTGGCGAGTGTTAAAGATTTAGGATTTTGAGCTGTTTTTCTGACCACTGACCACTGACCACTATCAACTATCTTTAATATCCCATCAACATCCACAAACCTCTCTATCAATTCTCCAAGTTTTTTAAATCTTGTATCTTGCATCTTGCATCTTGTATCTTGCAGCATCACAAGCCCCAGATGTCTTTCAGGCAGACTTATTTCTTCATCTCGCGGGATATAGCCCAATACCTTTGCATTGCATCTGTCTTCTACCGCTTGCTTAAGCATGTAAAAATGCCTGTCGCTTCCAACCCTGTTGAATATAACACCTTTGAGCTTTACCTTTGGGTCAAACTTCTCATATCCGTAAACCAATGCCCCTGCACTTCGCGACATGGCACCGGCATCAACAATCAGTATAACCGGAAGATTTAAGACTTTTGCAATATGGGCTGTGCTTCCCTCTTCATCTCTGCCATCCTTCCCGTCAAAAAGCCCCATCACACCTTCAATAATCCCGACATCGGCATCATGCATTGCCTTTGCAAATGTCCTTTTCACTCCATCAACACCCATCATCCATGTATCAAGATTATAGGAAGGTCTGTTGCATACCATCCTGTGAAAGGATGGGTCAATATAATCAGGGCCAGCTTTGAAGGGCTGGACAGTAAAATCCCTTTTTCTTAATGCTGCCATCAGACCAAGGGCTATGGTAGTCTTACCAACACTGCTATGAGTTCCCGCAATTATGAATGATTTAGAAGGAATCGCCATATTTTGCCTCATAGCCCCTCTGAGTTATCAGTTTATCCCCATACCGCACTGTCTGACTATTGCCAATAATTACTATAGAGAGCATACCAATCTCTTTCTCTGTAAAATTATGGAGGTCAGCAATGACAATCCTCTCTCCTTCTCTGAAGCCGTTGGTAATAATGGCTACAGGTGTCTCTCCTGACCTGTATCTTTCAATAATCTCCCTTGTCCTTACTATCTGCTCTACCCTCTTTCTGCTCTTGGGATTATAAAGGACGATGACAAAATCCCCCTCAGCAGCACATCTGATTCTCTTCTCTATTACATCCCATGGTGTGAGGAGGTCGCTTAAACTCAAGACAACAAAGTCGTTCATTAGAGGTGCACCTACAAGTGAGGCGGCTGCATTGAGTGCCGGGACACCTGGCACTATCTCTATTTCAATCTGATGTTTTTTATTTAGCTCAAGGATTAGTCCCGCCATGCCATAAATCCCCGGATCGCCGCTGCTGATAAGGGAGACAATCTCACCTTTTTTAGCCAGCCTTAGGGCATCTCTGCATCGGTCAATCTCTTTTGTCATGCCAGATACAAAGACCCTCTGGTGTTTAATCAAAGGCTCGATTAAATCAACATAGAGTTTATAACCCATAATCACAGAAGACATATTGATAGCCTCTCTGGCAATGGGAGTTAAATGTCCAATATCACCTGGTCCAATGCCTACTACAAAAACCTTTCCTCTGCTATCGCTATCGTTGTCCCTTTCATCTTTGTCTTTGGCAGTAATAGTTGACATCTAAATCCTCCAAGAATGGCACAAGGTTCTGCCACAGAATAAACCCCGAGGGTATTTTTTACAAGCTCAGATTTTGAAAATCCCTCTTCTACTGTCTTAATCAATGCCTTATGGATGAACTTGAGGGGGATATTCAATCTTTCTGAAAGTTGAAGGATACCCTTTTCATCCCCCTTATCCTCAATGCTCGCGATAAGTCTTACCTCTTTTAATTCCCGAGTGATAAGCCTAAGCCCTTCCATCACTGCATCTTCAAGGTAATCTACTGAAGTCCCACGGCGGCAGCCCATTCCGACTATAAGGGTCTTTGCTGCCTCAGAGCCTGTGGTAATGACAAAATCCCCCTGACAGATAAGTGCAACCCTTTCGGCAAGTCTGTTTGCACCACCTTCATGCCCTGATAAGGCACTTATGGCATAGCGCCCCATTTCATCTACTACAACAACTGCAGGGTCCCTGTGCTTGTCCTGTATATGCTCTTTGATAATACGGAGGACAATGCCCATTGCCATGATAAAAATCAGAGAATCGTAATCCCCCCATAGCTTTGATACCAATTCTTTTATAGTTTTATACCCGATAATGTCAGCGCGGTTTTCAATCAAGATTTCCTCAGGGGCGTAGAGGTCGCATCCCTGCTTACACCATGCAGGGACAAGCTTAAGCCCTTCCTGTATCCTCCTCCCTACTTTGAGTCCCTGAGAGGTAATGGTAATGATTGCTGTTCTCATAAATTAAATCTTTAGCCACAGACTTTCACGGACCAAAATATTTAAAAAATAATACGGAGAAAGGGGGAAGAAGATGGAGAAATGGAGAGATAATAAGTCAGATTCTTTTTTCTCCTTTTCTCCCTTTTCTCCATTCTCCTTAATCTTTTTCTTTTGTTCTATAAGAGTGGCTGAAATCTTTATCATAGAGCATTGAATCACCACCCTTTCTATTCAAAACCTCACCCACCAATATTAAGGCAGTCCTTTTAATATCTCTCCCTTCCATCTTTTTCACAATATCATTGAGTGTTCCTATTACAATCCGCTCTTCTGGCAGCGTTACCTTGTATACAATAGCAATAGGTGTTGAAGGGGGATAGCCTGTCTTCAAGTCCTCAACGATTTCACCTAATTTTGATACGGACAGAAAGAGTATAAGGGTGGGTCTTGTTTTTATAATCTCCTTTAGATTTTCCTTTTCAGGAACAGGTGTATTCCCTCCAGAACGGGTAATGGTAATTGTCTGACAGACTCCGGGGATGGTCAATTCCTGACACAGTGCCGCTGCTGCAGCCTGAAAGGAGCTTACACCAGGTATCCCCTCATAGGGGATACCCATGTCATCCAATAATCTCATCTGCTCATTGATAGCCCCGTAAATAGAGGGGTCGCCGGAATGGATACGGGCAACATCAAAGTTCCTCTCTTTTGCTTTTCTGAATATATCACCAATCTCATCAAGATTTAATGCGGCAGAATTGTGAATCTCCTTAGCATTGACGGCGTATTTCAGTATCTCCTCATTTACCAGTGAACCGGCATAGATAACAATATCAGCCTTCTCGATGACCTCTTTCCCCTTGATAGTGATAAGCTTTGGGTCCCCTGGTCCAGCACCAATGAAATATACCTTCATCTTTTCCTCACGATTATTGTGGAGAGGTAACCCTCCTTTTCTGAAACTGTAAAGGGCTCATTTGCACCATTGATTAATTTTTCCCCTTCCATCCCCACATGACTTCCAAAGATACTATAACGGAGCAGATTCATCTCGCCAAGTAGATTTATAACTATAGGCAGTCTCTTTGCCGCCTTCATGATTACAATTGTGTCATTTTTTGTGATTATTTCTCTTAAGTCTTCCATGTCGGAAGGCACAGGGCAGATACATATCCTCTCATCCTTTTCAGCAAGGGAGTAATCGAATCTTGCCGCCACTGCACTGTAGGCAGGGATACCCGGAATGGTCTCAATCTTAAGCTCAGGTGATAGCTCCTTTAAGGCGCTTATAAGATAGATGTATGTGCTGTAAAGAAGCGGGTCCCCGATTGTCAGATATGCAACATCTTTACCCTCATTGACCTTTTGGAGTATAATTCTGGCAGAATTCAGGTATCTCTCTTTAAGCTCCTCTACATTTTTTGTCATAGGAAATTCAATCTCAACAATCTCCTTTCCCTGCTTACACCATGCAGAGCCTGCCCCGTACTTGATACGGGGGACAAGTTTTTCATTCAGCGCCTTTTCAACTATTTCTCTGGCGAGACTATCCTCCTTCATCTTTGCCTTAGGGGTGAAGATAATGTCTGCATTTTTAATAACTTTAAGTGCCTTCAGGGTTATCAATTCCGGGTCTCCGGGTCCTACGCCTACACCATAAAACTTATTCATCTTCTCTCCTTACAATTAAAAGGCTCAGCGATTCCTCAGGGAAATTATCGAAGTCAGCAAAAGAAATATCCGATATTTTCTCAGTCGGCATGGAGAGGTTTGATGCAACATAAAATCTGTATTTGCCTTTCGGGATTGAGCCTATCTTTATTTTTACAAATTTGAGGTTATGCTCTGGATCGAGAAGGAGTATAAACCTGTCATTTTCCTTAAAGACCTTATTTATGTCTATGTCTTTATCACCATGAATGCTGAAGACACTGTAATCTTTCCAGCTTTCCTTTATTTGACAGAAGGCATACTGGAAGGAGCTGACCCCCGGGACTGCCTCGCAGATCTCCCTCCCGAATCTTTCTATTATCCTCTCTCCAAGGCTATGAAACAAGGGGTCTCCAGAAACGAGGAAGACTACCCTTTTATCCCCTTTAAGCCTATCCACATCTTCAAGAACCTTCTGGTAATTATTTTCCAGTACCAGAGTCCTTATATCCCTTTTCCTGACAAAATCAGCTATCAAACGCGTTGACCCTACAATCACATCTGCCTTTTCAATTACCTTCTTTCCCCTCAAGGTTATAAGGTCTTTAGTCCCGGGTCCACAGCCAACTATAAATATCTTTTTGTCCATTTCACCCCTGACTTTGAAGCGCCAATTAATTTCTTATCCATATTGAAGAGGAGTATGGGAATCGGAGAGTCTGTCTTTAAAAATTCTTTAACCCTTTCCTCTATCGTATCTGCAATATCATTCAACAACTCCCCCTTCTGATACTGCTCAAGAATGGCTGTTATCCCCTCCACAGTAGGAGATTCCTTCATCTCCTCTATAAGCTCATCACCAACCTTACCTTTTAGAAATTGAATAACATAATCGTTAGCCTGAGGAGATTTTGAGTAGTGGGTCTGAAAATATCCTCCCATAACCTTTGCCAGTTTCCCGGGATGACCTGATAGGACAAACTTAAAACCCATCCTGTATGCATGTTTTAAAGTGAA
>JACRGN010000037.1 GCA_016234205.1 Nitrospinota bacterium
GTGGGATTTGCAATTACTCTTGGTGTTGGTATTCATCAGATATTTACCCCAAAAATCACATCTCCCCTCAGGGGAGAGGGAGAGGGTGAGGGGTGGTTTTTCAAGAGGCAAAATTTATATATCCTCGTAGTATCTGCCATCATAATAAGTATATATTCCTTTGGTGTCATACAGAGAAACAAGATATGGCTTAATGGTTATTCTTTATGGTCTGATATTGTAAGGAAGATGCCTGAGAGTAGTAAAGCACACTATAACATGGGGAATGCCTCTAGTGAGCAAGGTCAGTTGGATGAGGCTATAAAGGAGCTTAAGTTGGCATTATCCCTAAAACCAGACTATGCCGAGGCACATAATGGACTTGGAATTGCCTATGCTAAACAAGGGCAGTTAGATGAAGCAATAAAGGAATATACGCTGGCATTAACCCTAAAGTCAAACTTTGCCGAAGCACATAATAACCTTGGAAATGTCTATGAGAAACAGGGACAGCTTGATGAATCGATAAAGGAATATAGGATAGCAATAAAAATTAATCCTGATTTTGCCGTGGCATATAATAACCTTGGGAATGTCTACTTTAAGCAAGGTCGGATAGATGAGGCAATAAAGGAATATCAGATTACCCTTGAACTTAAACCTGACTATCCAGCATCTCATTATAATCTTGGGAATGTCTACTTTAAGCAAGGGCGGTTAGAAGATGCAATAAAGGAATATCAGATTGCCCTTGAACTTAAACCTGACTATCCAACGGCTCATATTAATCTTGGAAATGCTTACGATGATAAAGGGCGGTTAGAAGATGCAATAAAGGAATATCAGATTGCCCTTGAACTTAAATCTGATTTCGTAGAGGCTTATAATAATTTAGGGCTTGTCTACTCTAAACAAGGTAAGTTTGATGATGCAATAAAGAATTACCTGATAGCGATAAGAATTAAGCCCGAACTTTCAGAGGCTTATGGTAATCTTGGGCTTGCTTATAATATGTTAGGACAGGTAGATGAGGCAATAAAGGCATATTTTACCTTCCTAAAACTTAATCCTGATGACGCTGTTGCTCATTATAATCTGGCTTTGACCTACAATAGAAAGGGTCTAAAAGATGAAGTTATAAAAGAATTAGAAACCGCATTAAAGCTAAAACCCGATTATCAACTTGCCAGACAGGCACTTGAGGCGATTCGGAACAAAAAACCTGATTAGCCACAGACAGATACGGACTTTAAAAAGTAACAAAGAGTCAAAGTAAAAAAATTGCTAAAAAATACTTGACAAGCATTTAAGTTAAGTCTATATTTCCCACCATAATCAAAGGTTAAAAATGTAACAAATTATTATCAAGGAGGGTATTTTTATGAGAAGATTTTTGGAAAGCAGCAAAAGGTTCTTTTTTATTAGTTTGTTAGTGGTAGGGTTATTGTTGATAGAAAAAGGGTCGGCGTGGGCAATAAGTTATACAATTACTGATTTGGGGACACTTCCAGGTGGAAATCAGAGCTATGCCTATGGTATTAACAATTCCGGTCAGGTAGTTGGATCGGCATTCACCGAGGCTGGTTATTATCATGCCTTTCTCTATAGTGGTGGTGTGATGCAAGATTTAGGAACACTCGGTGGAACTCATAGCTTTGCCTCAGGGATTAACGATTCCGGTCAGGTGGTGGTAGTTCAGGAACTTCCACCAGTGGCGATTATCATGCCTTTCTTTATAGTGGAGGGGTGATGCAAGATTTGGGAACACTTCCAGGTGGGAATTATAGCTATGCCTATGGTATTAACAATTCCGGTCAGGTGGTTGGATCGGCATTCACCGAGGCTGGTTATTATCATGCCTTTCTCTATAGTGGAGGGGTGATGCAAGATTTAGGAACACTCCCAGGTGGAAATGAGAGCTATGCCCTTGGTATTAACAATTCCGGTCAGGTAGTTGGATGGGCAACCACCGGGGCTGGTTATTATCATGCCTTCCTTTACAGTGGAGGGGTGATGCAAGATTTGAATGACCTCATTCCAGCAGGTTCAGGATGGGAATTAGCAGATGCACGAGATATTAATAACCTCGGTCAAATTGTAGGCTATGGTTCAATTAATGGTAATACCCATGCCTTCCTCATGACACCAGTTTCTGTCCAATACACCCTCACAATCACAAAAGCAGACACAGGCAGTGGCACAGTAACAAGCAGTCCTGCAGGTATAGACTGCAGTGCAGACTGTTCAGAAGCCTATAACTCTGCTACAGTAGTTACACTCACACCAACACCCGATGCAGGCTCATACTTTGCAGGCTGGAGTGGTGATGCAGATTGTTCAGATGGAGTAGTGACAATGGATATAGACAAGACATGCACAGCCCTATTTACACTAAATGCCTATAACCTTAATATAACCATCAACCCCCCAGCAGGCGGAACAGTAACAGCCCCTGGCATAAACTGTCCGGGAGACTGCACAGAATCATATAACTATGGAAACAACATAACACTTACAGCAGCAGCAAATACAGGATATACATTTGACAGCTGGACAAACTGCGATTCACCATCAGGTAACCAATGCACCATGACAATGAACTCTGACAAAACAGTAACAGCCAACTTTACCTCCACATCCATTCAATATACCCTTGCAATAGCAAAGTCAGGAGAAGGCTCAGTTACAATAGTTAGCAGTCCTCTTGGTATAAACTGCGGAACGGATTGTCAGGAGGATTACAATGCCAATACTGTTGTAACCCTTACTGTAACCCCTGAACCTGGTACTATTTTCACAGGATGGGCTGGAAGTGAAGATTGTTCTGACGGTATAGTAACAGTAGATGCCACAAAAACATGCTGGGCTACATTTACCAAGCCCAGACTTGCAATAAATAAATCAGGAGAAGGGTCAGTAACAATAACCAGCACCCCCGCAGGAATTGACTGTGGAACGAACTGCATATCCGTTTTTGATGCAAACACAGTCGTAACCCTATCAGCCATTCCAGAACCCGGAACAATATTTACAGGTTTTGCAGGTGATGCCGATTGTTCTGATGGTGTCCTAACGATGGATACCCCTGACATGAAGACATGCTGGGCTATATTTGACAAGCCTACACTTGCAATAGCTAAGGGAGGCAGCGGCACAGGGACAGTAGTAAGCAGCCCATCTGGCATAGACTGTGGTGCGGATTGCACAGAGGTTTATAATGAAAATACTATTGTAACCCTTACAGCAACACCTGACACTGGCTCAACCTTCTCATACTGGGGCGGTAATGCCGATTGCTCTGATGGTATAGTAACTATGGATGCCAGTAAGACATGCTGGGCTATATTTGATATGACACCGTAACACTTATCTATGATAGTGTCTAATGAAAAAGTAATGGATTTCTATTGAACTTAAGGAGAGGGGCTCTACCCCCTCCAAACAACCCCCCTTACTCCCTTTGTTAAGGGGGACTACTTCCAAAAAAAAGGATACGATTAATCGGGTCATCAACCCCCCCCTCTTTATAGGAGATTAGAGGAGTTTGCCTGTGCAGGCAGACGCTGTGTAATCTGTGTCTATCTTCTATGTATTTTGTAGATTAAAATAATGTATCTTGGGCTTGATTTTCTCATCAGTAAAAATAATCTCTCCTTACTTCTTGAAGTCAATATTGGATTACCGGGCGGGGCTTTTGAGTATGACCTTGCCTACCGAACCATTCATAACAAACCTTCTACTGTCTATAATTTAATAGAAAAGATTTCCCACAGCAAATATCAAAAAAGTTTCAGGGATTATATCAATTCTTTAGATTATAAAGAGGAACTGACATCTCTAAAATCATGGATAGATGGAGCAGGTCCATTTCCTAAAAAATATTCCCCTATACTCAGGCTTGAAGATAAGTGGGTGCAGTATCAACTCCTCTTAAATAATGGCTTTCATCTCCCATACACAGAACTCTATGACCCCGGAAATAAAGGGCAGGTTGCAAGCTTGCTAAAGAGATTTGGCAAGTTTGTAATTAAACCCCGCTCAGGGAGACACGGAAGATGCATAAAAATAATTGATAGTAAAAACACTTTTAATTTAGATAAACCCTCCCGTATGCCTTTCACCCTTCAGGAGTATATAGAATCAAAGGTTGAGGATTATCATTACTCTGTCAGGAGTGTGTCTTTTGATGGAGAGTTTATATGCGTGATTGGCTATATTGTTAGGGGAGATATTTCCTACAAGGGGAGTGCTGTACTAATTGAGTCGGGAGAAGATGTTACCCTGCGAGACAGAGAATTTAATATCATTAATTATCCACAGATGTCATGGGAAGGGGAAATCTGGTATGAAGGCAAGATTCCAGAGCATCTGAAAGAAAATTTAATTGGTGAAAGGGTAGCTGAGACAATTCTCTACCTCCCCAAACATGCAATCAATGAGATTAAAGAAATATCCAAACAGATAGGAAAATTATACATGAATATAAAACCAGAAAAATTACAGAAGGCTTGGTTTGAAGAAGGAGATAACCTTTGATGCCTCCATTCCCAAAACTTCATTAAAAGTATGTTTTGTCAGTGCCTCTTGAACCGCCCTGTAGCCTAAATAATAATCAGTCCTGCCGGGAGAGCCTTGACCAAGAGAGCCTGCTTTATAAAATCGGCTTAGATTCCCCAGTGTCCCTCTTGCCTTTTGAAAATTATCCCATATAACTGATTCATGAGATTGACACCAGTCATATTCCCATTTCTGATAAAAAAGATAATCCATTGGCGAATTGTTAGGATAGATAACCTCAGAAAAATATGTTGCCATACCTTCGCCCACCACATGCTCCTCAAATGGAGTAACAGAGAGTAGTTCTGAATGCCCCATTTTAATATTACCCCCATAGGCTTCCATTACGCCGGGTATTGTATCCCTTCCTGCATGTCCCAATTCATGTGCGAGGACAAGGTCAAAATAAATTTCATTATCTTGAGGATAGTCCAACCCTACATAAATATTTGGCATCCCATTCTCATAGATGGTTATCCCCTCTTCCCCTCCTAATGTAAAGAGCAAGATAATATTTCCCGGAATAACCCTCTTTAAAAGAATCTCCGCCTTATCAACAGTTAATCTTGCCCTCTCAGGGTAACCCAATGACTCAAGTTTTTTAATGAGCCTCCTGTAAAACTCTAAATCTGTCTCATCAAGAACTGAAAATATATCCTTTTTACGGAGAAATTTTTGATTCAATAAAAGGGTGAGCAAGAATTTATTTGGCATTAAATAATATCTTTCAAATGCCTCCCTTTTCCCCTCTGTCTCTGCCTTTTCAACAAAGGCTTTAAAATCATCTATCAAGTAATGGATTCTTGACATATAAGAACAAAAACCTAATGAAACCACAGATAAACACAGATTAACACAGTTATTTTATTTTCAGCATTTACCTGTGTTCACCTGTGGTTAATTTTATAATTTCCTATACATGAACAAAAACCTAATTTTCACCGCAGAGACGCAGAGGCACAGAGAAAATAAATGAAATTAAAAAGGAACCACGAGATTAACACAAGATTATCACAAGATTTTTTCATTAAATTTCTTGTGTCCATCTGGTGAAATCTTGTGGTTTTATTTGTTTTTGATTTTTCTCTGTGTCTCCGTGCCTCTGTGGCTAATTTTTTATAATTTCCTATACTTAAATAAAATCAATACCAAAGTTACTACTGAGCAAATATATGCAAATATATCGCCATACAGTGTATAGAATGTTTTTTGAGTTGAACCTATATTTATCTCACCCGAGACATAGGCAGTGGTGAAAATCTCGGTCTCCTTTCCAATCTTTCCAGTCGGCTCTATGATACCGCTAATGCCAGTATTTGCAGCCCTGACCACTGGGACACGGTTCTCAACAGCCCTGAACGCAACCATTGCTATATGCTGGGAGGAGGCGGCAGTCTTTCCATACCAGCCATCATTTGTAATATTTACTAAAAACTCTGCACCATTCTTTACAAACCTCCTTACCAAATCAGGAAATATTACCTCAAAACATATTAAAGTTCCAAAAGAATTTTGAGCTTTGCCATTTGAGCTTTGAACTTTGAATATAGTATACTCCTCACCACTCTGATAATCGCCAACCCCTTCAACCATCTTATCTATGAAAAATAATACCTTTCTCAAGGGGACATATTCACCAAATGGAACGAGGTGTATCTTATCGTATTTACCAGCCACATCCCCTTCTGGAGATAAGAGATATGCCCTGTTATAAGAGACTATTCCATTATCTTTTATTTCATATCCCGGCGTGCCAAAGAAGAGAAAACTCCCGCTATTTTTTGCAAGTTCAACCATCTTTGGCCCAAAATTTCTATCTGCCTGAAAATAGAATGGTGTTGCTGATTCGGGCCAGACAATCAAATCAGGCCTCTCACGAGAAGCCTGCATAGTAAGATTTACATGGGCATCAAATACATCGCTTTGATACGACTCATCCCACTTCATATTCTGCTCAATATTCCCCTGAATGAGGGCAACCTTTAAAGAAGTGCTGAGTGCTGAGTGCTGAGTGCTGAGTTTAGAAAAGGTATTTATTTTCCAGAAGCCGTAAATTGAGAAAGAGATAATAAAAAGGGCGGTCACAAGCATATATCTTGTTGCAAATTGCCTTTTGTTTTTTTCATATATGCTTTCTATAAAAGAGGCTATAGCAGCATTAACCATCACTATGATAAAGGATATGCCATAGACACCTGTAATATCTGCTGCCTGAATAATCGGAAGTGTCTTAAACTGGGAATAGCCGAGGCTCGCCCATGGAAAGCCTGTTAAAAAATGCGACCTGATAAGCTCCAATGAAACCCACAGAAAGGGTGCTAAAATATATCGTAAGGGGTAAGAGGCAAAGGATAAGAGATAGGTAAAAATAGATACATAGATAGCCAGATAA
>JACRGN010000271.1 GCA_016234205.1 Nitrospinota bacterium
AAATTTATACTTGATAATTTTTTTATGTGCAACTGGGGAACAATGATACAGCCTCACAATAGATACTATGAGATTCTTAAAAAAAGAGGGATGAGACAATTAACGGAGGATGAGATTAGTCATGCCGTAAAAACATTCTCTGCACAGGAGTATCTTGACCTCCAGACATGGTTTAACCTTGCATGGTTTGGATATAAGGCTGTTGAAAAAGATAAGGTACTTTCTGAGTTAATAAAAAAGGATAAAAATTTTACTGAGGATGAAAAGAGATATGTCCTTGAAAGCCAGATAAGGATATTGAAGGAGCTCTTGCCGACTTACAAAAGATTTCAGGATAATGGGCAGGTTGAGTTGACCATAAGCCCATTTTATCATCCAATACTGCCGCTTGTTTATGATACCGATATGGCAAGCCGTTGTATGCCATGGGCAAAACTCCCTGATAGGTTTCATCATCCTGAAGATGCAGAGGAACAGATAAGAAGGGGGGTAGCACTTTATAAAGAAACTTTTGGGAGAAACCCTTCAGGAATGTGGCCGTCAGAAGGCTCTGTTGCACCTGAGCTGATACCATATTTTCAGAAAGAGGGTATAAGGTGGATAGCTACAGATGAGGCAATATTGCTGAATTCAATTGGGGGGGAGAAAAAGGGGGATTTGCTATATAATCCTTACATAGCCCGTTTTAAGGATGCGGAGATAAATATGGTCTTCAGAGATAAGGGACTGGCAGACCTCATAGGCTTTACATATTCTAAAAACCCTCCCCAGCGGTCTAAGGATGATTTCGTGGGGCATCTCAGTTCAATACAGAATTATCTTGCCACCTCAAATGAAGACCATTTAGTGAGTATCATTCTGGATGGGGAGAATGCATGGGAGTACTACCCTGACGGGGGGAGGGGATTTCTCTCCAGCATTTATAAAGAACTCTCAGAAAATAAAAATTTCAAGACTGTGAGGATTGGGGAGTATGTAGAAGGGCATAAACCGACGAAGGTCATAGAAAATCTCTATACCGGCTCGTGGATAAATAATAATTTTAAAATTTGGATTGGGGCGGATGAGGACAATAAGGGATGGGAATATATCAGGCTGACAAGGAGATTTCTTACTGAAAGAATCAAAGACAATAAGTTAAGTAAAGAAAAGGCAGAGGCGGCATGGGAAGAGATATATGCGGCAGAGGGGAGCGATTGGTTCTGGTGGTATGGTGATGATTTTTCAAGTGATAATGATGCGGAATTTGACAGGCTTTTCAGGGCGCATCTGGAGAAAGTTTACAGGATACTCAATGCAGAGCCTCCTGAGTATCTTAAGATTCCTATAATAAGGGTTGAGGAGGAGATACACCCGGAAGAGCCGATTAAATTTATTGCCCCTCATATAGACGGACTGGTTACAAATTATTTTGAATGGCTTGGTGCCGGCTACTGCAGGGAAAAAATGACAGGCGGCTCAATGTATCACTCAGAGGGGATTGTATCTGCTGTTTATTATGGATTTGACCTTAATAATCTCTTTATTAGATTGGATACTAAGGGTAAGATAGAGGAACACATAGGGAAAGATATGGATGTCAGTATTCACATATTTAATAAACACAGATATAAGGTTGACTTCGCTTTAAAGACAATGGAAGAGGAAAAAGGGAGATATAAATTATATAAAACGGAAGACGGGATAACATTTTCTCTGCTTAAAACAAATAAGACAATAGCAATAAAAAATGTTATAGAATTGGCTATACCCTTTAAAGACTTGAATCTTGAGATAGGCGAAGTTGTAAATTTTGTGGTTGAATTTAAAAGAGAGAAACTGGAATTAGACCGATATCCAAGATATAGATATCTTACATTTAAGGTGCCTGATGAGAATTTTGAAGGGATTATGTGGAGCGCATAGACGAGTAAAGAGTGAGGAGTGACGAGTGATGAGTAAAAAGATAAATTTTCTATTCGGGATTCACAGCCATCAGCCGGTTGGAAATTTTGATATAGTATTTGAAGAGTCATTTAACAGATGCTATCTGCCATTTATAGAGATACTTGAGCGTCATCCAAAAATCCGCATCTCCATTCACCATTCAGGACCCCTCCTTGAGTGGATTGAGAGCAAAGCACCCTGGTATTTTGACAAGATAAAAAACATGGTTAAGAGAAACCAGATTGAGATTTTAAGCGGCGGTTTTTATGAGCCTCTCCTCTCAGTCCTTCCTGAAGAAGATGCGATAGGGCAGATAAACATGATGACGGAATTTATAAAGAAGAAGTTTAATTATAATGCAAAAGGTATCTGGCTTGCGGAGAGGGTATGGGACCCCTCGTTGCCTAAGATAATATCAAAGGCAGGGATGAAGTATACAATCCTTGATGATACCCATTTCTTCTATGCAGGATTGCAACAAAAGGATATGTTCGGATATTATGTTACAGAGAAACATGGATATACTATGTCTGTCTTTCCGATAGACAAATTCTTAAGATACTCCATACCGTTTAAACTCCCCCATGAGACTCTGGATCATTTTAAAAGAATAATGTCAGAGCACAATGTCACTGGAGTTACTTACGGTGATGACGGTGAGAAGTTCGGTGTGTGGCCCGGGACTCATAAGTGGGTATATGAGGAAAACTGGCTCAAGAATTTTTTCAAGCTGATAGAAGACAATCTTGACTGGATAGAGATGACTACCTTTAGTGAATACATAGAAAAATTTCCGTCGATGGGCAGGATATACCTTCCGATGGCATCTTATGAAGAGATGATGGAGTGGTCTTTGCCGACAATGGCAGGATTTAAATTTGAGGAAATGATGAAGGACCTTGAAAACCGCGGCATAAGGGATAAATATAAGCCGTTTATAAGGGGCGGCCTGTGGGATAATTTCTTAACCAAGTATAATGAGAGCAATCTGATGCATAAAAAGATGCTCTATGTGAGTAAGAAAGTTAAGGGGCAAGGGGCAAGGGGCAAGGGGCAAGGAAAACTAAACTCACAAGAACTAAAGGAACTTTACCGTGGTCAGTGTAACTGTGCTTACTGGCATGGTCTTTTTGGGGGACTGTATCTAAACTATCTGAGGCATGCAGTATATGAGCATCTGATTGAGGTAGAAAATATTATTGATAAAAAGGCACACGGAAATAGAAAATGGGTTGAATATAAGGTGTTTGATTATGACAAGGACAATCTAAATGAGGTGTTAATAAGTAATAATAAAATAAATGCATATTTTGACCCTGACTACGGCGGCACAATGTTTGAGTTTGATTACAGGCCGAAGCGGTTTAATCTGTCAAATACATTAACCCGCAGGGAAGAGGCATATCATCACAAGGTAAAAGATGCTGAAGCAGGACAGCATGGCGGCGGGGCTAATCCAAAATCTATACATGATATTGTGAAGGTAAAAGAGGAAGGGCTGGGCGATGCAATTGTATTTGACTGGTATCTGCGGAGGTCATTTATTGACCATTTCTTAGGAAGTGAGACT
>JACRGN010000272.1 GCA_016234205.1 Nitrospinota bacterium
ATGAACTTGGGATAAGAGTTTAATTTCAAGGTAATTCTATCGAAGTGGAACAAAAAGTGTTCTCTACATATTTCTAAAATACTCAAGGGAAATTTAATACCACCGACGGTGTATTATAGCATATAGAACATGTAAAAGTCAAGAAATTTTTTACGAGGCATTATGCCTTTACGAGGCATTATCCCAAGTTCATGCTTCAAAAAACTAAGTTGTTTAAAATCAATAGGTTACAATTTCTAAAAATCGAATTTTGGCACTACAGATTTAATTTATTACTATTATAGGATTGTCTTTATTATTTTCCCAGGCTGGTGAGGTAGGTTCAGGGCATCATATATCTTTTTATGAAACAATTCAGCCTTGCAAGATTTTCTTATATGGATCGTCTTGCTATCCTTTCTCTTCATCATTGTACTTATCCTTACATGAGTAGATAAGAGATGACGAATTGTTTCCCAGTTATAATGTATGCCTTTTTGTTGCAATTTGAAGCGAATAGTATGTAAGATGTGATAGGCAAGGACGGTGATGAACAAGTGTCCATCTACCCTAAATTCTTTCTGATGATGTACCGGTCTTAGTCCTAATTCAGATTTCATAGAGCAAAAGGCATCTTCTATGTTAGTAAGCATATTGTAGATGTTCCATATCTCTTCTTCTTTAAGATTCTTTAAGTTAGTCCGCAGAGAGTATAGACCGTCTCTTGTATCTTGCTCCTTTAAATGGTAGTTGATACTTACTACCTTGTTCGTCTTAGAATCTTTCTTTATGGTGATCTCATAGCGATAGGCTATACGCTTGAATCTCTCTTTCAATCGACCTATTCTTTCAACAACCTTATCATAGCGTTTGGTGCCACTCTTCTTGAGAAGGGATTGATTGGCCTTTTCAAGTTCCTCCTCAAGTCGTTGGGTAAAGAAACTCTTCATATCCTTTTCTTTCTTCTCTTTACCCGTAGAATGACAATATAACTCTATTTCATCAGACTCTTTGTTTTCTACTAATCCTATCTTGACAATCGTATGCTTATCCTCTTTTACTGTTATCATCTCTATATTGTCCGGGATATCTTTCGTTTTCTTTCGGGAAACTACAAGATAGGGGTATTGATTATCTTTGTCTTTAAGCCATTTGATATTGGCCTCGGTGGCTATGCCTGCATCCATGACAATGATTGGTTTACTCAGTGATTTTTCACAAGAGAGATCCTGAATCATCTCCTTAAGGGTCTTTGGTTCACTAACATTACCATTGAATATCTTGCTTCTCTTTGGAAATCCATCAGCATCAAGAACAAGACCAAGGGTAACCAGGGAACAATCTGTCCTCTTCTCTTTTGATCGACCAAAATGGGCCTTGGGATTGTACTTACCAGAACCCTCAAAGAAGGTATTGGTAAGATCATAAAGGATTATTCGCTCTTTTAGGTTAAAGAGATTTCGTTCCTTCCAACTTAAATGTTCCTCTATCTTTTGTTTATGTTTTAAAAGCCTATCTGATACCTTGTAGACCATGTCCTGTGAGAGATGATTAAAATCAGTATCCATCAATTCATCAATACCGCTTATCCCTTGTAACCATATGTGGGTGGCCCGTTCTGAGGCAGGATCAATCATTCTCCCGGCAATAACTCCAATGGCTACCTTCATCTGTAAATCACTGAAACCTAATTCTAAAAGTCTCTCCTCAAGCCCAAGTTCCTTTATGGTCCGGAGAACAACATGTTCAGCTCCAACGGTACGGGCATCTTCATTCTCTACACTATTAATATCTACTATTTGGTAATCAGGAAGATACTGAGGGGAGGAATCCTCCCTTACCTGAACAACAGATGATTGTTGACGAATAATCTTTCTTGCATACCTTCTGGCAAAGGTCTCTATTTCTTCTGGATACTCAAATAGTGGTTCTTGACCGGTAATGAGTTCTTCGATACGACTGATAAGGTCTTTCCATTTATCCTCAGCCAGACTAAAATCTGTTCCAAGGTTTAGGAGGATGCGTTGTCGTGGACCTCGGGGAATGCGGACAGATTCGACGATCTTATAGGTAGAATACTCCGTGTTATTCTTTTTTTCTAAGTGAGTAACTTCTCTTATGAACATAGAAGAAGTATATCATAAAATTACCCAAAAGTCAACTTCTTTTTATAGAGCCTTGTAAGATTTTGGCACTACAACCGGATTTTCAATAAACCCATATACACAATATGTTGCTATCATTGAACTTACATTCTTAGAGATGGTAAAATAACCCACTAATTAGCAATTTTTTCATGAAGTTGGG
>JACRGN010000273.1 GCA_016234205.1 Nitrospinota bacterium
CCTTTCGGCAGATAAACTCAATATCAGAGCCCACCTTACCTTCAGTCTCTTTAGCTAACTCTTTCAAATCAACGTCATCAGCCAGCGGTTTATTTTTAGTATGTATTCTGAATATTTCTTCTCTTGTTTTTTCATCAGGCACAGGTAACTCAAGCAAAAGGTCAAATCTGCCACTCCTTAGAAGCGCGGGGTCAACTAAGTCTATTCTGTTGGTCGCTGCTAAGACCACTACCCCTTTTAATTCTTCAATCCCATCCATCTCGGTTAAAAATTGACTAATAACCCTTTCTGTCACATGGGCATCTGTGCTTCCTGAACCTCTTTTGGGAACAAGGCTGTCTATTTCATCAAAAAATAATATTGTGGGTGATGCCTGCTTTGCCTTCTTAAAGACCTCACGTATACCCCTTTCGCTCTCTCCAACATACTTTGATATCAGGCTCGGTCCTTTGACTGAAATAAAATTAACCCCGCTCTCATTAGCCACTGCCTTGGCTAACAAAGTTTTACCTGTGCCCGGCGCCCCATATAAAAGAATTCCCTTAGGAGGATTGGTATTTGCCTTTTTGAAGATAACAGAATGTTTAAGAGGCCATTCAATCGCCTCTTTTAGTTCCTCTTTTATATTATCAAGACCGCCTACATCATCCCATTTGACATCAGGCACCTCTACAAAAAACTCCCGTATAGCAGAGGGCTCAACCTCTTTCATCGCTTCTAAGAAATTATCCATAGTTACTTGAAGCTCCATGAGTGTTTCATAAGGAATATCTGCCCGTTCAAAGTCAATCTCAGGTAGAATCTTCCTTAAAGCCGACATTGCTGCCTCTCTAACTAATGCCTCTAAATCAGCGCCTACAAATCCATGTGTAATATCTGCTAACTTTTCAAGATTTACCCCCACTGCTTCGCTTTGCGAAGCAAAGCTGTGGGGGTCTGCTAAAGGCATACCTCTTGTGTGGATATGGAGTATTTCTAAACGGCCATTTCTATCTGGAATAGGGATGGAAATCTCTCTATCAAATCTCCCCGGCCTTCTTAGTGCGGGGTCTATGACATTAGGGATATTGGTTGCTGCTATTACTATGACCTCGCCCCTTGACTCTAATCCATCCATTAGTGTTAAGAGTTGAGCCACAACCCTTCGCTCAACCTGCTTCTCCCCGCCCATCTCTTCTCTTTTTGGTGCAATTGCATCTATTTCATCTATAAAAATTATTGCAGGGGCATGGGATTTTGCATCTTCAAATACACTCCTTAAGCGCGCCTCAGATTCACCGTAAAATTTACCCATTATCTCTGGACCACTTATGTGGTTGAAATATGCCTCTGTTTCATTAGCAACAGCACGGGCAATTAAGGTCTTCCCACACCCAGGAGGACCATACAAAAATACCCCCTTTGGAGCATCAATCCCCAGCCTTTCAAATACCTCTGGATATTTAAGAGGTAATTCTATCATCTCCCTGATTTTCTGTATCTGCTTACTTAAACCGCCTATGTCTTCATAGGATATCTTTATGCCCCGTTTTTCCTCCCCCTCCTTTGCTTCCACCTTGATAACAGTAGTAGGGTAAATTAAAACTACCTCTTTATTAGGTATAGTATCTAATACCTTGAAATCACAAGACCTTGCACCAAACAGAGTAGCCCTGACTCTATCTCCTTCCATCAGGGGAATACCCTCTAAAAGACGACTGATGTATCGGGTGTCTCTTTCACCTCGCAAGCCGCCTATAGTTATGGGCGAAAGCGTAATCTTTACAGCAGGTTTATAAGATACTTTTTTAATGATTACCTTCTCGTCCAGCCCGCTCTGAGCATTTTCCCTGAGAATACCGTCTATTTGAATAATCCCTTTGCCCCTTTCTTCCATATAACATGGCATTATCTTTGCCGGAGCACTTCTCTTTCCATAAATCTCGATAATATCACCTACTTCAGCTTCAATCTTCTTCATATCCTCAGGGTCTATTCTAACTATTGCCCTGCCCACATCCTTGGGTAATGCCTCTTTTACTTTTAGGGTAATGTAACCTTCTTTCCTATCCATTTGAAAATACCTTTAGCCCAAGTTCTTTCAGTGCGTCTATCCCCTTTACTTCGTGAGGCTGAAGGGGAATAATCGTTATCTTTAAATCGCTAAATTTATCTCTAATATCTTTGATATATTTGTCCTGCCCTTTTCTCCTCGCCTGACAAAAACTGCACCTGTCTCCCTCTGGAATAACATTGTTGATAATCAACTGTTTTACCTTCATCTTGTATTGATTCAGACTTTTTATTAACCTCTCTGTTTCTTTAATCGCCATATCCTCTGGTATGGTCACGACAATGAATTCACTCCTGTTTTGGTCCTTCAGAAGACCTTCAATC
>JACRGN010000266.1 GCA_016234205.1 Nitrospinota bacterium
CCGTTTGCACCTTAGCCCCTATTAAGCAAGGTTTGGGCTCTGTTGAGACCCTCTAATTACCAGGATCGGGCAAGGTGCTATATTAATATATGTTTTAAAAAGCACTTTAAAAAAGTGCTTGACAACAATAAACCAGGCACGGAGACACAGAGAAATAAATCAGATTAAACCGCTTAAACTGTTTAAACCGTTTAAACCGCTTTTAAAAACTCTGTGTCCTCTGTGGCTTTATTAGATTTTTTGTTCTGAATTTTGAATCTTCTTTTTTATGGATAAAAAACTTAAGATAATGGTCATTGGCCCAATGTACGGAGGCTCCCTTCCAACAGCCAGCTATACTGCATCCGCATTGAAAAATATGGGGCATGAGGTTGAGTTTTTGGACTTCAGTGTTTTTAATGATGCCTGCATTAAGATTGACCATATTACGAGAAACAATGACCATAGTAGGGCACTGAAAGATATTTATATAAAATTTTTAGGTGAAGCTGCAATAGCGAAGGCGGCCTCATTTATGCCTGAGCTTATTATTGTCCTTGCCCAGGCTCCCCTTACTCCAGATATCATTCAGAGGTTAAAAGGGGGCGGGGCATCTGTTGCATTCTGGTTTGTTGAAGACTTTAGAACCCTCCTCTACTGGAAGGATGTTGCACCTTACTATGACTATTTCTTTACTATTCAGAGGGGTAATTTCTTTGATGAATTAAAAAAGATTGGTGCTAAAAATTACCACTATCTGCCTCAGGCTTGTTCTCCTGATATTCATAAAAAGATTACCCTGACAGAGGATGATAAGAAATTATATTCGTCAGATATTTCATTCATGGGTGCAGGATATTACAACCGCAGGGTGTTTTTTCAGGGGCTTATGGATTTTGATTTTAAGATATGGGGGACTGAGTGGGATTATCTGTCACCACTTGCCAGATGTATCCAGAAGCCTGCCCTGAACTCGTTTCATGGGAACGGAGAGAGGTTATCACCTGATGAGTATGTGAAGATTTTTAACGCATCAAAAATAAACTTAAATCTCCACTCATCGTCTTATCATGAAGGGGTTGACCCGTCAGGTGATTTTGTGAATCCGAGGGTATTTGAGCTTGCCTCATGTGGTGCATTTCAGCTGGTGGACTATAGGACTGAATTGGATAATCTCTTTAAGGTTGATGAAGAGATAATCTGTTACAGGGATTTAAGGGAACTGCGGGAGAAAATAAATTATTATCTGGATAATCCTGAGGAGAGGGAAAAAATATCTGAAAATGCAAGGATTAAGGCATTTAAATTTCATACCTTTGAGAACAGGATGGAGGAGATGCTCTCTTATATATTTAAAACGGAAGGGGATAGGTTTATAAAAAGGGTTCAAGGGTTCAAGGGTTCAGGTGTTCAAGGGGTAAATAGTGTAGGTAGGATGATTAGAGAGGCGGGTGCGGATACAGAACTAAAAAAGTTCCTCTCCCGATTTAAAGATGAGGAAAATCTATCTATAAAATCTCTTGTTAAGGCAATAGAGAATGGCAAAGGCTCCCTTACAAGACCCGAGGCAATATTCTTAATGATGGAACAGTTCCTGACAGAAAAATGAAAGCTAACTATTCAGCCACAAATTTACACGAATGGACACGAAGAACAAAAACTTATTTTTAGCCACGAGTTTGCACGAATATTTACGAATTAAAAAAAAGTTTTTTTAAAATTAGTGTTAATTCGTGGCTAATTTATATGAAAAATATTCTTATATTAAATCTTACCCGGATGGGTGACCTTCTTCAGACGACTCCCCTCATTGCAGGGCTTAAAAAAAAATATCCTGATTCAAAGATTACACTCCTTGCTAATAAGAACTTTGCAGATATATGTATTGATATTCCGTTTATTGACGAACTTTATACTTTTGATATAAAGCAGTTTGCCCCAAAAAAAACAGGTGAAGAGCCGTCTCTACTCGAGATTTATCACTATTTAGAGGGATTGGTAGATAAGATGAAAGAAAAGAGATTTGATACTGTAATAAATTTAAGCCACTCCAAACTCTCTGCAATCTTTACATCCCTTCTAAATGTCCCTGATGTGAGGGGGCTTACTTCAACCGGCTATGGGCACAGGGTTATAAGACACCCCTGGCTAAACTATTTTTGCAACATCATATTTAACAGGAATTATAATAGATTTAATTTGGTTGATATATATATGAAGAGTGGCGATGTGCAGCCTTTCAGCAAAAGACTCTTTTTAAACAGGTCAGATGAGAGCGAGAAGTTTGCTGATGAATTTTTAGAGAAAAACGGTGTTAATGATGGAGATATTTTAATCGGGTTTCAGCCTGCATCAAGCCGTCCTGACAGGAGATGGTCTTCTGATTCCTTTGCAAAACTTGGATTGGAGCTTGTCAGAAAATACGGGGCGAAGATAATAATCTTTGGCGTACCGTCTGAGAAAGATGTGGGGGATGAGATTCAGTTGAAAATGGATGGAAGGGTTATTAATGCGGTAGGTAAAACATCTGTCAGAGAGTTGTCTGCACTCCTGAAAAGGTGCCATGTCCTTGTAACAAATGATACAGGGACAATGCATATAGCGGCAGCAGTTGGGGCAAAGGTAGTAGCCCTCTTCTTTGCCCATGCCCTCGCACATGAAACAGGTCCTTATGGGGAAGGGCATATCATATTGCAAGCGGATATTTCCTGTTCTCCATGCAGTCATCATACTAACTGTAAAAACCCTGTTTGCAAGGATTATATAACTGTGGAAGATGTCCTGAAAGCAGTATCGCTTATTGAAGGAGTCAAGGGGGCAAGGGGTCAAGGGATCAAGGATGTTATTGCGAGCCGAAGGCGAAGCAATCCATTTGAATCCTCGAACCCTCGAATCCTTGAATCCTATTTTAAAAAGGTAAAGCCTTTTTATTCTGCCTTTGATAAAGACAATATGGTAGAATTCCTGCCATTAATAAAAAAGACTTTAGATATAAATGATATTGTAGGGAATGCCTACAGAACCATGTGGAAAAGGGTTCTTGGAGATAATGGCAGATTAAACATATCTTCTCACACAAATACAGAGGAGATTTTAGAGGAATCAAGGGGAGTGGCGGAAAAGATAAAAGAGCATTATGACATTAAATTAAACGTCATTACCCATCTTAATAATTTGCCTAAGATGTTTAATAAAGTTGCACAATTCGGTAAGGATGGCGTTTCAATTACAAAAGATATTATAAAGGAGGTTTCAAGGGTTAAATTTGATGCTGAATATGTAAAGGAGTCAGGCAATAAGATTGATGAAATAGATAAAAAAATAAATCTCCTCGGACTGACTGAACCGGCAGCAGGTTCCATTATAAGCATGTTTAAGTTTGCCAAAGAGAATCTTCAGGGCGATAATATATTGCTTCTTGCAGAAGAGACCCTTATAATCTACACAACACTTATAATAGAGGCAAATATAATGGAACAAATGTTAAGGTTGATAACTATCAACTTACAACTTACAACTGACAACCGACAATTAACAGCAGCTAAACACTAATAACGGTTTTGAGTTGTCAGTTGCAAGTTGCAGGTTATTTTTATAATGGATATAAAAAAAATCACGGATGACAGCCTCAGCAATCTTACAGAACACCTCCATCATATAGTTTCTACCCTTCAGGCTACAGCCGAGTGTTTCAGGGTAAAAGGGGCAGAAGAGGCGAATAAGAATTATCTGGCATGTATTGATTCAATTCAGTTGTTTGATGAACTGATAGAGGGTATAGGTCGGCTTCTAAATTTAGACTTCTCAAAGGTATCAATTAATGGCGAGACTATTCAAAACCGTAAGGACAGGCTTTTAAAGCTGACATCCGAGATGCATTCCGCACAAATAGGCCAGGACTGGGTTATGCTTGCTGACCTGATGGAATATGAACTGACCCCTCTGATACAAGACTGGATAGACATTGTTCCTTTATTTCAGGAGGAGATAAAGTCTGCATATAAATCATAATTCTTAATTCATTATTCTATCTTTTTCATGGGGCAATATAGTCTCACAAGATTTATTGGAATATCTTTTTTTCTGCATGCCGTATTTATTGCATCCACAGCCTATTATTCTTTTGAGGGCAGAAAAGAACTCCCCTTTCGTGTCAGATTGATTGAGATTCCTGATATTGATGAAAATACTATTTCTGTTCAAAAGATTTATTCCTCTGCACCTGTAGAAAGTGCAGAAAAGAAAGAAGATGCAAGAAATACCCTTAATACATCTGAAACTTCAGATAAGGAGGCAAATAGCCTTAGGGGTATAGACCCATCAGAATCAAAGATAAAAAGTAATGATGTATCTGTGCCTGATAATCCCGGTCAATCGGTTCAGGATTTAAAATCGGATAAGCCTAAGGTAAAAATAGAGCCAAAGGATGATGCCTTTAATAGTGATACAATACCCCTTGATACTAAAGAAATTAAATACAACTCATATTTTGATTCCATAAAAAGAAAGATAAGCTCTGTATGGAGATACCCCGATGAGGCGATGTCACAGGGAATAAAGGGGAGTGTTGTGTTGAGATTTTCCATTTCAAGGGAGGGTGCACTTCTTGATACAATGCTTCTCAGTTCAACAAATTATAAGGTGTTGGATGAAGAGGCGGTCAGGGCAGTAAAGACAGCCTCACCGTTTGATAAAATTCCTGATGATATAGATAAAAACCAGCTTAATATAATTGCAACCTTTTCCTACTGCCCGTCTTTTATCAGTGACTTCCCATAGAATACCTCTTTTGATACCATTCTTAAATTTATCGATGTATAGGAAAATATAAAAGCAACCACAGATAAACACGGATGAACACAGATAAAAAAAGGCAGAAAAAAATAATTTTCTTAGGTTTTTTATTTTGTCAATCTTTCTAATCTGTGTTTATCTGTGTCCATCTTTGGTTTAAAATTTTTATTTTTTGTTCTTTTTCTTCGTGTCCTTCGGGCTCTTCGTGGTTACATTTTTATGGAGGGCAAATTGTCTTGACAGGAGATGAATTTATATGTTACTAAAAACAGTAATTATGAGCATAGCTGCCAATATTAAAGATATCATTCATAGGATGAAATTGGCGGCTGAAAGGGTTGGGAGAAAAGAAGAATCAGTAAAGTTAGTTGCAGTTACAAAGACAGTTGATGTTACAAGAATTAAAGAGGCAATAGAAGCAGGTATAACAATTATTGGTGAAAATCGGGTTCAGGAGGCAAGGGAGAAGTTCAGAGAAATCGGTAAACCCCGTAAGACCTTCGGTCTCTTACGGGGTAAAGAAGTTGAATTGCATCTGATAGGGCATCTCCAGACAAATAAGGTTAAGTATATATTTGATATATTTAGTCTAATACATTCAGTGGATAGCCTTTCATTGGCAGAAGAGATTCAGAGGAGAGGAGAGAATAAGGGATTAAAGACAGATATCCTGATTGAAGTAAACCTCTCAGGGGAAAAGACAAAATTCGGAATTCTGCCTGAAAAGGCGATTGGTCTTATTAAGGATATATCAAAGTTTAAAAATATAAATGTGAGGGGATTGATGACAATCCCACCATTTTCTGAATCTCCTGAAGATTCAAGGAAATATTTTAAGATGCTTCGGATTTTGAAAGATGATGTCCAGAAAGAGGGTATAGAAATGAAAGAGCTTTCAATGGGTATGTCTAATGATTTTGAAGTGGCTATAGAAGAAGGGGCTACAATGGTAAGAATAGGAACGGCAATATTTGGTGAAAGAAAATTATAAAATTTTGGACACAGATAAACACAGATTTTTAGGATAAGAATTCAGGAGTCAGAATAAAAACAATCTCTATTCTTAAAATTCTAAATTCTGACTCATGTATTTTTTTATCTGTGTTCATCTGTGTAAATCTGTGTCCTCTAAGGAGGTAG
>JACRGN010000274.1 GCA_016234205.1 Nitrospinota bacterium
GTAAATTCCTTCAGGGATTCAAGGGCAGTTTACATCCAGAATATCTTTAATTTTAAAGATAGGTTTGTATTTTCTGCCGGTGCAAGGATAGAGGAGGGATTAGGATTCGGCAATGAAGTAATACCAAGGGCATCTGCATCCTATCTTTTTCCATCTACCAATACAAAAATCAAAGGGGCATATGGAAAGGGTATAAAGGCTGCAAGCATCAGACAGCTTTACGACCCCATAGCAGGAAATAGAGACTTAAAACCTGAAAGAAGCGAAAGCTATGAGGCATTTCTTGAGCAAGAGATAAATAAATTCAAATTCGAGCTTGCATACTTTAATAACCACCTTGATGAACTCATAGAATGGAGGGATACACCTGCCACACCAAAATATATAAATATTGGGAAGGCATGGACAAAGGGTGTTGAGACCGAACTGTCTGGCAGGGATATTTTAGATAGTCTTGATATAAGACTCGGATATACCTATCTTGAAACAAAGGATGAAGAGAGGAATAAACCCCTCCGCTATAGACCAACAGACTACTATTCCTTAGATGCAAGATATAGGGGATTTGACAGGCTTATTCTTGATATATCTTCAGAGTTTGTTGGGGATTCTTATAATCCATATACATTTATGAAAGACTATGATGGAAATAATCTACCCGAAAGAATCCCATCTTACAAATTAGTTAATATAGCTGCATCATATACAATTACACATCTTTCATTTGAAAAAATTGAATTTCAGCTAAAGGTAAACAATCTATTTAATGAAAATTACAGGGAAATTGGAGGATTCCACACACTCGGAATAAATTTCCTTGCAGGAGTTGAGGTGGGGTTTTGATTTTGTCTCTTGGTACAAGTGAGTTCAATCTATTTAGGAAAAAGGAAAGGAAGAGACGTTCTAAAAATTGGATTAAAGATAAAGGATACCTAAAATAACTTTAGGCAAGTAAATCAGAATATTTTATATTGCCTTATAATATAACTTATATGGTATAATCATTTTGTGGATTGGATGGTAGAGTTTTATAAAGATACAAATGGTAAAGAACCAGTAGCAGAGTTTTTAAATTCCCTTTCAATAGATGCAAGAGCAAAGGTAGTTAAGATAATTGATATGCTATCTGATTATGGTGTATTACTCAAAGAACCATATACCAGACAGGTAAAAGATAAAATAAGAGAATTGAGGATTAAAGACATTCAAGGAGCTATTAGGGTTTTATATTTTACCTTTACAGGAAGGCGTTTTATACTTCTACATGGATTTATAAAAAAGACAGAAAAAACACCTATAAGAGATATAGAGCTTGCAGAAAAGAGGATGTACGATTTTCTACAAAAAGAAAGGGGGTAAATATTATGGGATATGCAAGGGGTAGAACATTAAAAGAATACATTGCAGAGCAAATGAAGAACCCTGCCTTTAAGAAGGCATGGCATGACCTTGATCCTGAATTTGAGCTTTTAGAGAGCTTTATAAAGGCAAGGGAAAAGGCAGGCGTTACACAGGAGGAGCTTGCCAAAAAGATTGGCACAAAACAGCCTGCCTTATCAAGGCTTGAGAGGGGCGGATTTGGAAAGGCAACAGTGGAGACCCTTAAAAAGATAGCGGATGCATTAGATGCAGAACTTATTATAAAATTGCAAGCCAAAAAAAGAAAGGCAGCAGCATAACAGAAGACATGAAAACTAAAAAGATAGAAATTGATGCAACTAAATATGAATTATTCTTTAGGGCATTTACAGATAAAAGGTTAGAGGTACTGCGTGTTATAAAAAAGGAGCATTCTTCCTCTGTTTATGAACTTGCAAATTTCCTTAACAGAAACTTAAAAAATGTATCAGATGATGTTCATTATCTTGCAGGGTTAGGACTTATAGAATTTGAAAAGGCTAAATCTAACGGCAGGGAGAAGACCATACCTACAGTTGATTACGAAAAGATTTTGTTAGAGATACCTGTATAGCAGGCTGGTTATCAGGGTATAGGATAAAACACGATAAGAATATTACAGATAGGAGCTATGGTAACTCACGAAAAGCTGAAATATATTTCCCTACCTTTCACCCTTTATTCTGCCCGCCAATCTATTTTCCTTTCTAAGAAATACACCTTTTGTCAGTTGTCTTCCATTTCAAATGTCCGATATTCATCTGTATCATAGTCATATACTTCTATTTCAACAGAGTTACCACTCTTTTCAATCGATTCCACTTCCACATCCTTATACTCATTATCACTATAATCATAAATTTCTATCGTCTCGTCCTTACGGACTAAATTTCCTTTTTTGATTTCTATATAGTCTCCCTTCTCATAATCATAACCATCCCATGCAAATGATATGCGTGGAGAATCGATGTAGCTCATCCAAATTAAAATAACACTACCCACTAAAACTATCTTTTTCATATCACATTTCCATTAAAATTTAACTGTCTTGCATATTTGTATTCTCTCTTATTCTTTCACCCTTTCTTTAACAACTTTCCTTCCATAAACATCCTTTGCTACTGTGTCATATTCGTAATTGCCCGAATCAAGTCTTTTTTGTAAATCCTTTGTGGCTTTATCCGAACCAGGCTGACCAATTTCTGGTGCATTATAATCTCTAAGTCTATAAGACTTTCCTTTATGCTTGAATGTATCTCCATCAATTGCCTTTGCTCCTTTATAAGACTTATAACCACCTGAACCCCCTCCTCGTCTTGCGTATGAATCATCCACAGCAAATAAACTTGATAAGATAACAGTAACACTTAGCAGACAAATCTTTTTCATATGGCCGCCTACTACTCTTTTATAATTACCTCGATATTTGTCTATAATCTATATCTTGTTATAATTTTGTCAATACTTATTTTTTGAACCAATTATTCCTTGACTTCATCTCTTTGTCTGATAGAATACAATCATGTTTTTATTCATACAAAGGAGGGTTAAATTATGGCATATAATACTAACACCATTATCAAAATAACAGGGCTTACACAGAGGCAGGTTGACTATTGGGACAGGACACACTTTATTAAACCATCTATCAAAGAGGCATCTGGTTATGGAACTGCAAGGCTTTACTCCTTCAAAGACCTTGTTCAGTTAAAGGTAGCAAAGACACTTATTGATAAAGGTGTAACACTCCAGAAGATAAGGAAGGCTATCACATATCTAAAAAAGAACTTCCCTGACATAGAGAAACCACTATCAGAAATGAGATTTTTAACAGATGGAGATACTATCTTTGTATTAACAGATAAAAAAGGGATTATCCTCGATACCCTATCAAAAGGACAGCTCGTCTTTGCTGTAGCTATAGGGGAATTGATAGAGGAGCTAAAAGGAGAGGTAGAAAAGATAGGCATGGACAGAAGGTATAAAGTATCTGTAAAAGGTAAACCCTATGATGTTATCCTGCATCCAAATTTAGAGGAAGGTGGCTTTTGGGTAGAGTGTCCATCACTTCCCGGCTGTGCATCACAGGGAGATACAGTAGAGGAAACCTTAATGATGATTAAAGATGCCATAGAAGGACACCTTGAGGTAATAGCAGAGAAGGGTAAGAAAAGAAGGGTGGCAGCCTAATTCGGCAGGCTCATTATGGCTGGATTACATAACCTTAAACCTGACAGCCTTCCCCTGACTCTTAAAGAAAGTTTTTAAGTGAGCAGTAATATGGCAAAAGAAAAAAAGACCTCTCATAATTCTTCATTTAGTTTTCTCTTTAGTCATGTAACAAACAGATTGCCAGATAAAATACCTAAAAAACTTGATATTAATAATCCAGAGATATTTAGAAAGTTTGTAATAAGCACAACTCTCTATCACTGTGTTTATTATGGGGGGAATAATTTAAAAGTTTATCCTGTTACTTACTCAGGACGATGGGATAGTCCTAAATATGGAAAAGAATTAAAGGACTCATGGAAATTTTTTTATAAAAAGGCTGACCTTAATCATTTAATTCATGTTCTCAGTAACGACCTATTGGATGTAGGAAAAATAAATAAAAGTATTGATGATAACCAAATAACAAAGGCATTGGAAGATATAATAGATAAACAAACAGGTAAGCCAGCTTATATAATTCCTGAAGTTGTGCCAAGCGATAAGGTATTGTTACAGTTAATTAGAGACTATCCAGAGGTATTGCATAATCCTGATATTTTGAATAGGTTTATAGAGATTCTTAAGATTGCACATTGGGGCGGAAATGTATGGTGCATTAAAAAGACCTTTGAAAAAAAACCACAAGGAAAGGAGATTTTAGTTAAAGAGGAAAAAGAAAAAATAAGTAGGGATAAGATTAGGAATGAGGCATGTAATTTTCTTAAAGATTACTTAATCCCTTTGCACCCCGGAGGGCGAAAGGCACTCTTACCAGATGTTAATTATAAAATTGCAATTGAATTGATGAAACGATTAGCAAAGCATTTATCTGATAAATTCAAAACAGAATTGAAGCAAATGGATTATGAGGTTGACGACTTATACTCCAGTGATATTGATACTGCAAATGTTACTCACAATGCCTTGATAAAGTGGGCAAATAATAATGATGAGAGAATCTGTATGCTTTCAATTAATAAGATAAAATTGCTTATAAAAAACCCTTCCCAGTTTGTTGATGAGCTTGTTAAATATCATCTACAAATCTCTCCGAAAACTATTAGCCGTTCTTAAATCACATGGACAACTAAAGTGTAAGTTGTCCGCATCTAAGAATGACATAAAAAATAAAATCTGAGATAATCTCCTCAAGTTGCAAAAATAATTTGTAAAAAAGCAATATGGGAGGATTTATGAAAAAAGCTGGGCTTCATAATCTTAAACCTGATAGGGTTGTAAAAGCATTTATAAGGGCTGGCTGGAAATATGAAGGACAGAAGGGTAGTCATGTTAAGCTATCTAAAGAAGGAAACTCAAATATCCTTTCAATCCCTGTGCATAAAGGAAAAACCATAAAACAAGGGCTATTGAGAGACCAGATAAAGAAGGCAGGTTTAACAGTAGAAGAATTTTTAGAATATTACAGATAAAATAATTACAAGGGCTGTAAACCCTTTTCAAATATACAGTGGTGCGAGAGGGGGGAGTTGAACCCCCACGGTGTTACCCACTGGATCCTAAGTCCAGCGCGTCTGCCAGTTCCGCCACTCTCGCCTATGCCTAAATTTAGCAAATTTCAACACCTCCGTCAATCCATAGAAAAGTCTTTTGAAAATTCATGACTTATGATAGATTTTACAATATTATATTTTGAGGAGGAATTATGAGTTTACTTGTTGTCGGTTCTGTTGCATACGATTCTGTAAAGACCCCCTTTGGTGTCGCTGACGATATCCTTGGCGGCTCTGCCACATACTTTTCTGTATCTGCAAGTTATTTTACTGACCTATCTCTTGTAGCTGTTGTAGGTGAGGACTTTCGCAAAGAAGACATAGATATATTCAAAAAGAGAAATATAAACACAGAGGGGCTTGAGATAAGAAAAGGGAAGACCTTCAGATGGAAGGGTGAGTATGGTTATGACCTTAATGAGGCGCATACTCTGGATACACAATTGAATGTCTTTGCCGATTTCAACCCAAAATTACCTGAAAAATACAGGGACTGTGAATATGTCTTCCTTGCAAACATAGACCCTGACCTCCAGAGAGAGGTGATGAAACAGATAAAAAACCCGAAGCTAATCGCATGCGACACGATGAACTTCTGGATAGAGAGGAAATTTGATTCCCTAAAAAAGACCCTTGAGAAGGTTGATATAGTAATAATAAATGAGGCTGAACTGAGGGAACTTGCAGGAGAGCCAAATCTTGTAAAAGCGGCACAAAAGGTGCTCTCATGGGGACCAAAGAGGCTTATTGCAAAGAGGGGTGAATACGGTGCATTGATGTTCTCTGATTCTACAGTCTTTTCCGCCCCTGCATTTCCATTAGAATCTGTATTTGACCCTACCGGTGCAGGAGACAGTTTTGCAGGCGGATTTATGGGATACATCTCAAATGTAAATAATATTGATGAATCCACAGTAAGGCAGGCAATAATCTTTGGGAGTGCTATGGCATCTTTTAATGTTGAGGATTTCAGCCTCAACAGGCTGAAGAATCTAAGCTATAAAGAAATTGAGGAGAGATTCAGGGAGTTTAAAAGACTTACCCATTTTGATGACCTATAGGGGGCTTTATGGATAAAAAACAGCAATACGAAGAAAATTTAGAGACTATCGGGATGAGGATTGAAGAGGGAGGAGCATTTCTGGACGATTTGAAAAAGGCTGATATTGGAGATTCAGACTTATCAGAGATGAAGGAAAACGGAGCTATCAATATCTCCGGTAAAAATGTAACCTTTACCAGTAAAGGGCAGGAGGAGTTTAACACACTTATAAGGAGACACAGGCTTGCAGAGAGACTGATGAGCGATATACTGAATATTGGCGGTGAGTCCATGGAGAAACATGCCTGCGAGTTTGAGCATATTTTAAGTACGGATATTACTGAGAGTATATGCACCCTTCTTGGCCACCCAACTACATGCCCGCATGGCAAAGCAATACCACCCGGAGACTGTTGCAGTAAAAGAGGAAGGGAGTTGGAACCGTTGATACTGCCCCTTGACAGCCTCAGTGCGGGGGAGGGGGGCAAGATACTCTACATTTCCACGCGAGACCACTATCGTCTGGATAAGCTTACTTCCATTGGTTTAATGCCCGGAACAATTGTAAAGGTTCACCAGAAACAGCCTGCACTCGTCGTATTATTTGATGAAACCACCCTCTCCATGGATACCGAGATTGCAAGGGATATATATGTGAAAAAAATAAAATA
>JACRGN010000267.1 GCA_016234205.1 Nitrospinota bacterium
ATCTCTTGTGGGGTATAGCCGAACATGTGGAACGCCCCTTCATTATATGCAAGTATATTTCCATCAAAATCAGCAGCAATTATGCCATAGCCAACAAAGCCGTCAAAAATAGTTTTAACAAAATCTGTATTCTCCCTGAAATAGGACAGAACCCTCTGTTTAACCAATTCATCGCTATCACTGCTCTGTGGACTGCCATTATTCATGCTCATATCTCCCTATCCTCTCTCCCGATTGCCTTTATGAACACCCTGCCTGAGTCAATGTGAAACTCAACACTCCGACCGTAGTTTCCTCCTGTATCCTCGCTGACAAGCGGTATCCCTTCCTTTTTTAACAACTCTCTGATGCTCATAATGTTCTGCTCTCCTATTCCTTTGCTTAATCCCTCATAATGTAAAAACATCCTCGCCTCGCCCGCCATCTTTGCCACAATATTTTTTGTCAGCGGTCCCATCCTTTTCATCTCTTTAAGAATGGTCTCGATTGCTGTATCTACAGACCGATATGGAAATGATATATGAGAATTGTTCTTATTTATGTGGATTGAATCAGGGTGCATTACATGGGCGAGACCCCCTATTTTTATTTTTGAATCATAGAGTATCAGAGCCACGCATGAGCCAAGCCCAACTGATTTAATTATATGGGGAGATTCCGTTACAACCCCCTCACCCATTTCAACATGGATAATCATTTATAAAACCTAAATTGAGCGATTCTTTAAAAAAACATCGGTAGCCGCAGGCTTTATGCCTGCGTTTATTAAAACCTAATGGGTGAATTAAAATCTCCTTAAATCACACAACCATAAAGGTTGCGGCTACCAAAACTTCTCATCTTATATTCAAAATCTTTTTTGCCTCGTCAGAGGAACCTGCTAATTTCTGTATTGAATCGACATTGGGGGCAAGAACCAGAAGCAGCTTGAAAGAACTTGTCGGTGTCTTTTCCCTTTCATCATTAATCATAACGGTAAATTCATTCTCAACAACTATAAAATTTTTACCTGTTTCTGCAACACTTGCCAGATATTCATCAAAAATAGACTGTACCATATCAATAATAAGGTTAGGGACCGAGTGGTAAACCTTTATCTTACAGAAGTCATGGATTGCTGTAAGATATGTCCCTGCAAGGATATTAGCGATTTCTTTAACCGCAGAAAGGTCTAATTGCCCCTTCCTCTTTTTCCTAATGATGGACATTTCAGCCAGATGAACGATAGCCTCCTTGTCTTTTTCAGGAAGGATGAAGAACATATCTCCAAACAAATCCCCGACTACAGCAATCTTTACACATAAAACAGGTAATGACAAATCGCCGATTCTTTTTACAATCGTGTCAGAAAACTCAATATTCACCTTTGGCTGTTTAACCTCCACCTTAGAATCAAGCAATATAGAGAGTGCATTCGCCGCATTCCCCGCCCCGATGTTCATCATCTCTGTAATAAAGTCAAGATGCTCATCTGAAAATTTTTCTATTTTCATCTTATCCTCCTGAAAAATTGTCCTGTTGTTCTACTCATTCCGAGTTGCAATCAAGTTGACACTATCCCTATTTGTCATTCCCGCAGTTCTTAGGCGGGAATCCAATATCTGGATGCCCGACAGAACCATTCGGGCATGACAACTTGAAAGCAAATTATTCTCACACCGAATAACCCTTCTCCTGCAGTGTCTCAAGGTTAAAGAGGGTCAGTATGTCAAGCATCAGTGCAACCCTTCCGTCACCCATGATAATCCCGCCTGAAAACCCCTTAAACCCCTGTGCTATCGGGTCAAATGGCTTGATTATATTTTCAAGCTGTCCAAGAACCTCATCCACCCCGATGCTTAAAATCTTATTCCCCCTCTGCAAAATCACAGCAGTAGATTGGTTTTTCTCAAGCTTGCTCTGGATATTCAACACACTCCCGAGCCTTGTGAACGGAATAACCTTCTCCTCATAGACAAGCACCTCTTCATTCTCAATCTCCTTTATTTCTGCCTTGCTCAATCTCTGAGTCTCAAGGACAATATCAGAGGGGATTGCAAATACAAAATCCCCCTCTTCAACCATCAATGTCTGCATAACTGCCGTGCTTATCGGCAGTGAAAGGGAGAATTTTGTCCCTCTCCCCTTTTCGGTCGTAATCTCTACCGAGCCCCCAAGCTCTCTTGCCGCAGTCCTTACTACATGAAGTCCTATCCCCCTCCCGGATAATTCTGTTATCTCTTCGGCGCTGCTGAACCCCGGACTGAATAAGAGATTGATAATATCCTTATCCTGCATCGCCCCTGCATCCTCTGATTTTATAAAACCCCTCTGAACAGCCTTCTCTTTAACATCTATAAAGTCAATCCCCCTTCTATCATCCTCAACATCTATGAGGATATGCTTCTCAGACCTCTTCGCAGTCAGTCTTATCGCCCTGTAATCTTTCTTGATAAATCTCCGGTTGCTTACAAGAGCTGCAAAAACAGGATTGCTCTCCAGCAGAAAAACCGCATTCCACTTTTCCCTTCGCATCTCCTTTGCCAGCCGCCGCTTTTCCATACTTATCCAGTAGGGCAGCTTGCGGTATTTTAAAGCATAAAGGGCGTCTATCTCATTATTGTGATGCAGGAGCGATACTGCATAATGGGATGTCAGAAACCCTATACGTTATTATTCCTCTTACCTACGGAAAAGATGTATCTTATTCCCGACAGGTGTATTAAGAGTTATACGGCACACCTTTGATGTATCCCTACAGATTGAGCAGTTTTCGCTTTTTCCATCAATCCATTGTGGTTTTAATTTTGGCACATTTTTAGCACAAAGAGTTCTGTATAGCTCAAGGAGTCTTTATGCTTGTAGTGAATGAACCGAATCTATCTGACAGGTGCATCCCTTCGATATTTCAACTCCGCTCAGGACAAGCCCCTGATAGATTCAGTCAGGGGACAGGTCAAGGCAAATATCGCCCCAGAAATCCAGTTTCAACTCCCCTCTATAAAATTGTAGAGGATTATTGGGAGATATTTATAAACTCCTATGACGATAAGTTTCAGGAAAAATATGGATTCTTTAGACCAGTAGTAAAAGCAGAGATGGAGAAGTATCTGAACTGTGGCATCTTGAGGAATGGGTTTATCCGTATAAAATGTCCAGAGTGTAAAGAAGAATATCTACTCCCCTTCTCATGCAAAGACAGATGCCTCTGCCCCTCTTGTGCTGCCAAACGCTCTGTATTATTCGCAGACTTTATATCCAATGAAGTTATTGAGCCAGTTCCTCACAGGCATCTGGTCTTTTCCCTTCCCAAAATCATACGCCCCTATTTTAAGTTTGACAGGAAGCTGATAACAATGTTAAGCCGATGTGCTTACGATTCTGTTAAAGAGATATGCCAAACTCTTTTTGATAAGCAGGTAATGCCGGGGATGATAATCGCAGTCCAGACATTCTCTGACGACCTCGGATGGCATCCACATCTGCACGCATTAATAACTGATGGTATATTTGATGAAAAGGGGGTGTTTCATCCATTAGAGCATCTCTCCCTCTCTTATATTAAAGAGGTCTTTGAGCGAAAGGTGTTAATCGGTTTACGAATGAAAGAGCTAATTTCCGAAGAGACTATCAAGCTGATTCTCTCTTGGCATCATACAGGATTCCATGTCCATCATGAAACCCGTATTTCAGCAGGAGATACCAGAAGAATAGAAAAGGTTGCATCCTATCTGATTCGCTCACCCATCTCCCTTGAAGGATTATCATACAATGACCAGAATGCCAATATCACATGAGGAGTTTAAGAGTTGATGAGTTCATGAATTCATGAGTTAAAATTTTCATAACTCACCAACTCATAAGCCCATAAACTCATAAACTTTATTATGGCTGGTATTCTAATAAGAAAAGAGGGATGAGGAAAAAGGAGGGGACGATAAATAAGCCACGTGCACTTCAGGAAGACCTGACAGATTATCAGAAGTCATGCAGGAAAAGATGGGCATCACTGATTCGTAAGATTTATGAAGTTGACCCTCTGATTTGCCCAAAATTTGGGGCAATGATGAAGATTGTATCTGCCATTG
>JACRGN010000268.1 GCA_016234205.1 Nitrospinota bacterium
AGCTTTTTTGTTTGAATCTGTTTCATGGCTATACTCCTTTCTTTGTTTTAGGTTTAAACCAACTCATTATTCTAAAACAGAAAGAGTATAGCCTCTTTTTTAGAGCTTAACTACTTTCTATAATATAGCAAGCTCTGTGGCTAATTTTTTAGACAGGAGGGGATATGAAGGAATATAAAATTGAGAATATAAGAAACATCGGCATTGTCGCACATGGCGGTGCAGGTAAGACATCCCTTTCAGAGGCAATCCTCTTTGATTCAAAGACAATTGATAAGCTTGGAAAGGTATCGGATGGTTCCACAGTGATGGACTATGAGCCTGATGAACTTGAAAGGCAGATAACATTGAGTTCATCCGTAGCCTTCTGTGAGTGGAAGAATAATAAGCTCAATATAATTGATACACCGGGTTATCAGAACTTTATTGCCGATACACAGGGGTGCATGAGGGTAATGGATGGGGTTGTGGTAATTGTGAGTGCAATATCAGGTGTAAAGCTTGAGACGGAGAAGGTATGGGGCTGGGCTGATGAGTTTGGTATCCCACGAATTGTATTTGTGAATAAGATGGACCAGGAGAGGGCAAGCTATGTAAGGGCATTTGACGATATTAAGAAGATGTTCAAACAGAGACCTGTAAAACTTACCCTGCCTATCGGCGAAGAGGCGTCTTTTATGGGAGTTGTTGACCTCTTGAGCATGAAGGCGCTTAAATTCTCTGCCAATGCTAACGGCGAATATAGAATAGAGAATATACCTGAAGATTTAAAAAAGAAGTCGGAAGAACATAGGATTGAGCTTATGGAGGCAGTTGCCGAGAGCGATGACACATTGATAGAAAAATATCTCAATGAGGGGAGTCTTTCTGATGAGGAAATCAAAAAGGGTTTGAGAAAGGCTGTTCTGAACGGGATTATAGTTCCCGTTATCTGCGGCTCGGCAGTTAAAAATATTTCAGTTCAGCCTCTTATGGACGCAATAACTGAATTCTTCCCTTCTCCAAAGGATATCCCGCAAATTAAAGGGAAAAGACAAGGGAAAGAGGAGGAGATTATGAGAGAGGCATCTGAAAGTTCCCCCCTTTCTGCTCTTACGTTTAAGACAATTGTTGACCCCTATGCAGGTAAACTGACCTTATTCAGGGTCTATTCAGGCACACTCAATTCTGACTCAGTAGTATTAAATCCAAACAGGGATGTAAAGGAGAAGGTGGGGCATATATTTTTTATAATGGGGAAAAAGCAAACAGCAGTGGCAAAGGTATCAGCCGGTGATATAGCAGGTGTGGCAAAGCTGAAAAGTACTTTTACAGGTGATACGCTGTGCAGTGAGAAAGACCCTATAATATTAAAACCCATTGAGTTTCCAAATTCTGTTATATCTCTATCTATTGAACCAAAGACAAAGGCGGATGATGAAAAAGTTAGTATTGCATTAAGCCGTTTATCAGAAGAAGACCCAACATTAAAAATAAGCAGAGACCCTCAGACAAAGGAATTGTTAATAACAGGAATGGGGCAGGTGCATCTTGAAGTGGTTGTCGGGAGGCTAAAGAGAAAATTTGGAGTTGATGTTGTGATGAAGACCCCAAGAGTTCCATATAAAGAGACAATTAAAGGAATTGCAAAAGTGCAGGGCAAATATAAGAGACAGTCGGGTGGCAGGGGGCAGTATGGAGACTGCTGGCTTGAAATGGAGCCTCTCACACGGGGGAAGGGATTTGTCTTTGTTGACAAGATAGTAGGCGGGGCTATTCCAAAGAATTATATACCTGCTATTGAAAAGGGGATAGTTGAGGCGATGGAGGAGGGGATAGTTGCAGGTTATCCTGTTACAGATGTGAAAATAACCTTATATGACGGTTCGTATCACGATGTGGATTCATCAGAGATGGCATTTAAGATTGCAGGTTCAATGGCATTTAAAAAGGGGATGCAGGAGAGCAAACCCGTCCTCCTTGAGCCTATAATGAATATGGAGATAATTGTCCCTGAAGAAAGTATGGGTGATGTAATTGGCGACCTTAATTCCAGGAGGGGTAAGGTTACAGGGGTTGTCCCCCAGAGCAGGAGCCATGCGATAAAGGCGCATGTTCCTATGGCAGAGGTCTTGAGGTATGCAATGGATTTACGCTCTATTACAGGGGGGAGAGGGGTGTTCACAATGGAGTTCTTCCATTACGAAGAGGTGCCGGGTCATCTGTCAGAAAAAATCATTAATGAAGCAAAGGCGAGGAAGGAAGATACAAAACATCACCACCGATGAAACAGTTTAATCTTTTAAAAGAGGTTCATGGCATAAGGGCAAGGCTGATGGGGTTGAATTATCAGCCTGAAAGGAAATTTAATAAAAATAATATTTATGTGGTTTTTCTCTTAATAGCTGCAGGATTTATTTTGTATGAGATGTACCATATGCTGGAGTTTGGACCTCCTCCATCTCCCCCTATTCCTGTTGTAGATAAGGTTAAAAATGATGAAGCTGCTTTTATGCATCCGACAAGGGAGACAACGTCACCACATTCAGAAGATGTTAAGGATAATCCTAAAAATCATCCTCCCTCAGTTGATAATGAGGATATGATAAAAAGTAAAGAAGAAATAATAAAGAGGGGAGATGTTATCAATACCCCTGCCGTTCCTTCTCCAAAAGTTGAAGAAGATTCACATCTCATTACGCCTCCATCGGAGAAAAAAGAGAGAAAAGAGGCTCGTCATGGAGTATATATTATAAGGGTGGCAACATGTGTACTTAAAGAGAGTGCGGATGTTGTTCAGAGAGATTTAAAAGGGAAAGGTTTTTCATCATATCAGAAGACAGCCCCTGGCTATATAAAAGGAAAGATTGCAAATCTTCATAAGGTATATGTGGGGGATTACAACAACAAGAAAGATGTATTATTGGTTATAGATAAACTTAAGGCAAAGGGTTTTTCAGCTATTGTAGAGGAGACCCCCGCCCTCCCCTCCCCCGCTGGCGGGGAGGGAAAAAGGAAGGGGGTTATTAAAGAAGATGGTTAAGGATGATATAATTGATATTGTTTATAAGAAGGTTGGGTTTACACACAGTGAGGCTGTTGCCGCAGTAGAGCTTATATTTGAAGCAGTAAAAGAGAGACTGATGGCAGGAGAGGATGTGAATATTGTTGGTTTTGGAAAGTTCTGTTTGAGGGATAAAAAAGAAAGGGTGGGGAGAAACCCTAAGACAGGCCAGGAGTTTAAGATTACATCGCGCAGGGTGCTGACATTTAAACCGAGCAAGAATTTAAAGGAGGTTGTAAATAATAAGTAGGATTCAAGGAGTTGAGGGTTCAAGTCAAGTTCAGGATATTTTTATTTTGACATAAAGCAAGTCAGTCTTTGCAAAATATCCCTTTTAATGCTGCATAGACAATAATCTGCTATAATTTAACGCATGAGACTCATTGATGAAGTATGCAAAAAACATGACATAGCCCTCTGTTATTTATTCGGCTCTCAGCAGGAGAAGGGGAAGGCTCTGCTGGAAGGCAGACAGATTGCAATGGAAGATAGTGAATCTGATATTGATTTCGCTGTCCTGTTTAAAAAACTTCCAGACGATATCCTTAAAACTTATGCATCTCTCAGCCTTGAGCTGCAAGGGCTTGTGTCTCCTTTTAAGGCAGATCTATTATTTCTCCATGAAGTTGATCACCTGATTCAACTTGAGACCATTAAAGGAATTAATGTCTATTCAGAAGATGAAGCCTTTAGGGAAGATTATGAGGAAAAGGTGATGATATTTGCATCAGATGAATTGGAGATATTTAAATTGAATGAAAAGGATTTATTTGAGGCAATAGAGGATGGTTATTTCGAATTTGAATATAAAGCTGATAGAAGATAGGCTCGGCTTCATAAACAAAGCTGTCGCTAAGCTAAAGAAGACAGCCAATTTATCAGAAGATGATTTTTTTAGTGGAGATGCCACTGCGGTGGCAGAAAGCTATATCAGACGATCATTAGAAGCGATGTTTGATATCGGAAGACATATTACTGCAAAGACCGCTGGAAAGGGTATTGTTGAATATAAGGAGATAGCAAATGCCCTCGGCAATGCAGGAGTCATTACAAAAGAACAGGCAGAAAGACTCAAGCTAATGGCTGGTTACAGAAACAGGCTTGTTCACTTCTATCATGAGGTTACCGATAAAGAGCTTTTTTCAATTCTAAAAAACAACCTTTCAGATATGGAGAATTTTATTAAAGAGATAAAGGCTTTTATTGAAAAATACAGACAGCAAGAAAAACCTTTTCAAATATAATTTAATGTCCATAGATATACCTGACAAGATTTTTTTAAGATAGGCGAGGTGGCAGAAATCACAGAGTTAGAGCCTCATGTCTTAAGATACTGGGAATCTGAATTCGGTTTAATAAAACCGGATA
>JACRGN010000034.1 GCA_016234205.1 Nitrospinota bacterium
TTTCATATTCGCCCCTGGATTCAGCACTGCTAAAAAGGTAACCGATGTATCGGGGAGAGGCGTCGGGATGGATGTGGTCAAGACAAATATAACAAAGCTGAACGGTTTGATTGATATTGACTCTGACTATGGAAAGGGGAGTGTTATATCAATTAAGCTCCCTCTTACTATTGCAATAATGCAGTCATTGATGGTTGGAACGGGCAATGAGATATTTGCATTACCCCTGGCATCGGTTATAGAGACGGTAAGAATCTCAAGTGATGATATTCAGACAGTTGACCGGCATGAGGTGATTAAACTAAGGAATTCTGTGCTACCGCTTGTAAGGCTCGGTGATATCTTCCGTATCTCTGCTGAAAATTCAAAGAATGGCTGGCTTTATGTAGTTGTGACTGGCGTAGCAGAGAAAAGGGTTGGAATCATGGTAGAGAAGCTTTATGGTCAGGAAGAGGTGGTTATTAAATCTCTTGGTGAATATGTATCTCCAAAGGGGATTGCAGGGGCAACCATATTAGGTGATGGAAGGGTTACCCTTATTGTTGACCTGGCACAATTGTTTGAGATAATAAATACAGACAAAGGAAAAGATGCAAGATTCAAGATGACATGAAGTGTCACCCTGAGCGAAGCGAAGGGTCTTGAAGGTTGAGATTCTTCGGCTTCGCCTCAGAATGACATTACTTGAAACTTGCAACTTGAAACTTTTCTAATATGTTACAACCAATTAAAGTTCTGATAGTTGATGATTCCGCCTTTATGAGAAAGGCATTGGCCACCATGATTCAGGCCGATTCCGAGATTCAGGTCATCGGGACTGCAAGGGATGGAATGGAGGGGATAGAAAAGATACCTCAGCTAAAACCTGATATTGTTACTCTTGATATAGAGATGCCGAGGATGAACGGGCTTGAGGCATTAAAAATCATAATGGAAAAGATGCCCCTCCCTGTCCTTATGGTAAGCTCTCTCACAGAAGATGGTGCGAAGGCAACTCTGGATGCACTCTCATTGGGTGCTATTGATTTCATACCAAAAGACCTCCATGACCTCTCACTAAATATAGTAAAGATTAGAGATAATCTCATTGAGAAGATAAAGACAATTGCAAGGAAAAAACATAAATTCAAACCCCCTTCAGAAATCCAGAAAAAGGTAGTAACACCCATTATTCCAAGAGTATCGTGGACACAGTCAACGAGAAAGGCAAATATAGTTGCCATTGGGACATCTACAGGAGGGCCAAAGGCTTTACAGGAGGTTCTTCCCCTTTTGCCTAAGGATTTTCCGGTTGGCGGTGTAATTGTCCAGCATATGCCGCCTGCCTTTATTGGACCATTTGCCCAGAGGCTGAATCAGTTGAGTCAGGTTGAAGTTAAAGAGGCTGCAGCAGGGGATATTATAAAACCTGGATTATTTCTGATTGCACCCGGAGGGTATCATATGCATGTAGTGAGAAGAAAGCCGACAGAGGTTGGGATAGAGCTTACCAAAGAGCCTGCAGACTCCCTGCACAGACCCTCTGTGGATGAGATGATGCTCTCAGTTGCAAAGGTATTCCCCGGAAACAGCATTGGCGTAATCCTTACCGGGATGGGACAGGATGGACTTGAGGGGATAAGGGCGATAAAGGCAGTTAATGGAAGAACAATTGCTGAAGCTGAATCTACCTGTATTGTCTATGGAATGCCGAGGGCTATAGTTGATAATGGCCTTGCAGATAAGATAACCCCTCTTCCACAGGTAGCAGGTGAGATATTGAATATGGTATAGTAATTCATTTGTAGGGGCTGTTCTCTGAACAGCCTTAAACTTAATAAATGGTTTGTTTATGGAGCAAACCCCTAAACCAAAAGGAGGAACTGCTTATGCTAAGTTTTATACTTAATATGTCTACAAAGAAGAAACTTCAGGTCTTATTAGTAATCGTTGTGATTACAGTGCTGTCAATATCTGTATGGATATATCAGAAGGCATCAGCTATAAACGGTATGGTGAAGATAAATTACGAAGAACATTTCGTTGCTGCAATAAACAGCGCAGAACTCAAGGCAGACTTAAACGGTGTGAGGGCAACGCTTGTAACGATGATATCTGAACAAGATAGGGTAAAACTGGATACTTACCATCAAAAGATAAAGGAGATTACAAAAGATATAGATGAAAGATTAAACAACATGCTTAATAATAAAGCCTTTCCTGAAGATATGATAAATGATATAAAAAAAATAAATGAACAATGGGTAGCTTTCAGAGATACAAGAGACAATGAACTTATACCTGCAATATATGCAGGAAATATAGAAAAGGTAAAGGGACTTGCACTTGGTATTCAGGCAGAGAGATATAAGAGGTTTATAGAACTCTCCAGTCAGTTAATAAAAAAAGAGACGAAAGAGAGTTCTGAAAACCTTGCGGAATCATCAAATGAAGCTCAAAGGATTAAGAATGGATTTATTGTTATCTCTACATCCTTAATAATAGGTTGTCTTATACTAAGCTGGTTTGTATTGAGGTATATAATCGCTCCACTTCATAATGGTGTTGAACTTACAGAAGGAATTGCAGAAGGGGATTTGACCCGAAAGATTGATACCTCTATGATAGACAGGGAAGACGAAATAGGTCATTTAATGAAATCACTTGATAAAATGAGCCATAGCCTGAATGATTTTATGACTTCAGTAGTGTCATCATCAACACAGATTGCCTCAGCATCAGAGGAGTTAAGTGCATCAGCCACACAGATTGCAAAAGGGTCACAGAGCCAGACAGAGAAGGCTACAACAGTAGCCGCATCGGCAGAAGAGATGAGTGCAACAGTAATAGAAGTAGCAAAGAATGCATCAGGTGCATCGGAATCGGCAAAAGAATCAAACAAATTAGCCCAGAAGGGTAAAA
>JACRGN010000269.1 GCA_016234205.1 Nitrospinota bacterium
CGGATGAAAATATATATTTTAATATGGCAAGGGCATATGTAGAGGCGGATGATATTCCCAATGCAATAGAGTCCCTTGAACAGGCACTTAAGATTAATCCTGACTTTTCCATTGCTAAAGAGATGATTAAAGAATTGAAAGGGGGTATGTAAGATGTCTGATAAAAAAATCAAAAGTCAAAAATCAAAAGTCAAAATTAAGGAAGTCCTCGTATTTTTTCTTTTATCTCTATATTTATTATCTATTTATCATATCAATGTCTCTGCCGAAGAAAAGGGGCATAAACACTCTCCATTCAAGTCAATAGATGAATATATACAGATGATGGAAAGCCCTGACAGGGTTGAGTGGCAGAAGCCTGAGAAGGTTGTTGACTATATTGCGATTAAAAATGGTGACATAGTGGCGGATATAGGAGCAGGGTCGGGTTATTTCACAGTGATACTTTCAAGGAGGATTGGCGACAGTGGGAAGGTCTATGCAGTGGATATTGAAAAAGGTATGATAGAATACATAGAGAAGAGGGCACAGAAGGAGGGGCTGAATAATATGAATTATATTTTGGCAAAACCTGACGACCCCCTTTTGCCAAAGTCTTCTGTTGACCTGATTTTCATATGTGATACATATCATCATATTGAAAAGAGGGATATTTATTTAAAAATCTTAAAAGATGTTTTGAAAAAAGATGGAAGACTTGTTATAGTAGATTTTCATGCAGTGAATACTCCAGTGGGTCCGCCGCTGAGTATGAGAATACCGAAGGAAAAGACAGTAAAAGAGATTTTGAGTGCTGGTTTTAAGGCTGAAGCTGAATATTTTTTCCTGCCTTATCAATATTTTCTTATATTTTCAAAGTAAACCCAGTTACACCCTGTCCTGTCTGCCCAACAGGCAGGTTGAAGGGGGGACATTCTGGGTGTAACGGGGTAAAGGAGGATAGCCTATGGATGAAAAAAGTAATGCAGTTAAAAATGATGAAGTAATTGAAGGGGATGTATTAAAATCGTATAAGAACAAGGATACGAAGAGGAATAAGGAAATATTGAAGGAGAGATTTTATCACGGCTCTAAAAAAACAAAACATCAAATACCAAAAAAGAAAAGCAAATGAAATAATATCAGTGGTTAGTATGAAATTCTGTTAACACTAATCACTGACACTGACACTAAATTGGAGGTTAAATGAAGAAAAAGGATATTCAGTATCTTAAAGGTGACAAATTAAAACATTTTGTAAAGGTAAATGACCCGTATATGCCCAAGGGCAGCAAGCATGAGATGTCAATCTGTAAAGGCTGTCATGCTATATACAAGGGGAGAAAGTGGTTCCTTGATGAGGAACTGTATAAGAGCGGTGTTAAGAAAAAAGGTGTAAATATAATTGCATGCCCTGCATGTTTAAAGATCAGGGATAATTTTCCAGGGGGTGTTGTTACTCTGGGAGGTGATTTTCTCAAAAGACATGAGGATGAGATTTTGAATCTCGTCAGGAATGAAGGTGACAGGAGTCTCAGGGATAATCCGTTAGAGAGGATTATGAGCATTAATAAAATTAAAGGAAGGATAGAGGTTCAGACAACAAATGAAAAACTAGCTCAAAAGATTGGAAAGTCTGTTTTTAAGGCGTATTCCGGAGAACTGGAATATAAGTGGTCGGAAGATGATAAATTTGTGAGGGTGAACTGGAATAGATAAATAGAAATACAAGGTTTAGGTTAAGGTTGAGGTTAAGTTTTCCTCAGCCTAAACCTTAGCCTCAACCTATTAGATGTTTATGGAAAAGGTGAAGAGACCAATAAGAATTACTGATACGACATTGAGAGATGCGCATCAATCCCTGTGGGCAACGAGGATGCATATTGAGGATATACTTCCCATTGCAGAGAAGATTGATGAAGTGGGGTATAACTCAATAGAGGTCTGGGGTGGTGCTACATTTGATGTGGCTCTAAGATATCTTAACGAAGACCCATGGGAAAGGTTGTCTAAGATTAAGGAGAAGATAAAAAAGACTCCCCTTCAGATGTTACTAAGGGGGCAGAATATTGTAGGTTATAAGAATTACCCCGATGACCTGTTAGAGGCATTTATAGGAAAGGCTGTTGAACGTGGTATAAATATTTTCCGTGTATTTGATGCCCTGAATGATGTAAGGAATATTGAAAAGGCAATAAAGTTTATAAAGAGAGAGGGTGCCCATGCACAGGGGACTGTGTGCTATACCCGCAGCCCGGTTCATACAATAGATATGTATATAGAAGGTGCAAAGAGGCAGCTTGATATAGGTATAGACAGCTTAAATATAAAAGATATGGCTGGAATCCTTACCCCTTATGTAGCCTATGAGTTAGTCTCTGCACTGAAGGGCGAGCTTAATGTCCCTTTACAAATCCATTGCCACAGCAGCAGCGGAATGGCTGTTGGAACATATCTGAAGGCGATTGAAGGTGGTGTAGATGTAATAGATTGTGCAGCAGCACCCCTTGCACTTCATACATCACAGCCTCCTGTTGAGACATTCATTGCAATATTGAGAAACACGGAATATGCAACAGGTCTGAAAATGGAGGCAGTCCATCTAATATCAGAATATTTCGAGAAGGTAGCAGCAAAAAGGTCGCCCAAGAGAAAATGGCAGACACTGATAGATGTCTCTGTCATAGAGCATCAGATACCCGGAGGGATGGCATCTAATCTGATAGTTCAATTGGAGCAGCAGAATGCACTGGATAAATTTGAAAATGTACTTTTAGAGATTCCGAGGGTAAGGGAGGAGCTTGGATGGCCCCCGCTCGTAACACCAACAAGCCAGATTGTAGGGACACAGGCAGTTATGAATATCATTACAGGGAAAAGATATAAGGTTGTCCCCAATGAGGTGAAAAATTATGTGAGGGGATATTATGGAAGGTCACCTGCACCTATAAAAGATGAGATTAAGAAGATGATAATAGGTGACGAGGAACAGATAAAGTGCAGGCCCGCAGATTTGCTGGAACCTGCAATGGATAAGGCAAGGAGGGAGTTAAAAGAGAGCGGGTTGATGAAAAAGGAAGAGGATGTTATAACATACGCACTCTTCCCTGAAATCTCCTTAGAATTCTTTAGAAAGAGAGATAAGATGCAGGGGGCAAGGGGCAAGGGGCAAGGGGCAAGGGATAAAAAGCAGGAAGATAAATACAGAGAACTATCCTCTATTTTTAAAATTGTATCTTCAAGCAGCATCTCCGAATTTGAATGGGAGAAGGAGGGGAGGAAGATAAAAATAAGGCAGAATCCTGATAACAAAAGTATTGTCAATAACGCAACTCCGAAACCTGAAATTATATCTGTTAATAAGAAAGATGAAAAAGAATCTAAGATGGCAGAAGGGGATTTTTCAGAGATACTCTCTCCAATGGTCGGGATATTTAGCATAAAATTATCTGCCGAGACAACACCACTTGTTGAAAAGGGAGTAACGGTTGAAAAGAATCAGACCATAGGTATCATAGAGGCAATGAAGATAAAGAATGAGGTTAAGGCTGATAAAAAATGCAGGATGATAGATATATTTGTTAATGATAAAGACCCTGTAGAATACGGACAGCCTCTCTTCCTTGTAGAACCCCTTGTGTAAGGAAGGAGAAAATGGAGAAAATGGAGAAATAGAGAAAGAAAATACAAATTACAAACACCAAACACCAAATAACAAATAAATTACAATAATCAAAATTCAAATAACCAAACAAAAAATTTTAGTTCTTTAAAATTTTAAATTTGGAATTTGAAATTTATTTGGGATTTGGAATTTGTTATTTAGAATTTTTTCCCATTATTGCCCCTTCCCCATTTCCCCTTAATTTTTTTAATTATGGATGGAATTAATCAGGATGTAGTAAAAATAACTGATTTAATTGAGAAGGGTGGAAAGCAATATGTAAAAGAACACCTTGCAGAACTCCATCCTGCCGATATTGCAGATATCATAGAGACACTTGATGAAGAAAAGAAAAAGGAATTATTTAATCTCCTCCATACTGAAATTGCATCCAAGGTAATAGTTGAAGTAAATGAGCATTCAAGAGACCAGATCCTTGAAGATATAAATAAAGAGAAGCTTACAGATATTGTAGAGGAGATGAGCTCTGATGATGCAGCAGACCTTATAGCAGACCTGCCTAAGGAAGAAGCCAAAGATATCCTTGAAAAACTCCACTGGGAGGATTCTACAGAGGTTCAAAAACTTTTAAAATATCCTGAGGATACTGCAGGGGGTATCATGCAGACAGAACTTCTGTCTGTCCGCGAGGAGATGCTTGTAGAGGATGCAATAATTCAACTTATGGCATTATCAGAAAATATTGGCGATGTCCATAGTGTATTTGTAGTAGACAAAAACAGGAGATTGGTCGGGATTCTGCCTGTAAGAAAAATATTGATTGTAAAACATGAAATGCCTATCTCCGGGATAATAGACAGGAATGTCATCTCTGTAAATGTGAATGAAGACCAGGAAGAGGTGGCAAATATATTTAAGAAGTATGACCTGTTATCTCTGGCTGTAGTGGATGATGACGGCAGGCTGGTTGGCAGGATACAGATAGATGATATTGTGGATGTCCTTGTGGAAGAGGCATCTGAGGATATACTGCATATGGCAGGTATATATCAGGATGAAAAGATTATGGACCCTCCATTAAAATCTGTAAGAATGAGACTGCCATGGCTTGTAATAAATCTTGCCACTGCAATTCTTGCGGCATCTGTTGTAGGGTTATTTCAGGATACTCTTCAGGCTATGGTGATATTGGCAATGTTCATGCCTATTGTAGCTGGCATGGGAGGCAACGCAGGGACTCAGGCTCTGACTGTGACTATAAGAGGTATTGCACTTGGCGAGCTCTCTTTTAGTAATGCAAAAAGGGCGGTTCTAAATGGAATAACAATAGGGTTACTTAATGGTTTCGTTACAGGAGCCATCATGGCATTAATTGCATATTACTGGAAGGGAAACTATATGCTGGGGATAGTATCAGGTCTCGCCATGGTGGTAAATCTATTTATTGCAAGCTTTTTTGGAATAATTATTCCGTTGGTTTTAAAATGGCTTAAGATAGACCCTGCCGTTGCCTCATCAATCTTTCTTACAACTCTAACAGACTGTATCGGCTTTCTTTCCTTCTTAGGCCTCGCCACACTTTTTATAAAATACCTCGTTTAATCAGTGCTCATTAGTTACTATTCACTGGTCACTCATTACTGTTCACTGTATTATGGTGGGCGGTACAGGATTTGAACCTGTGACTTCTACCGTGTGAGGATAGCACTCTACCGCTGAGTTAACCGCCCATGAATAAAAACATAATTTAACCACGGATGAACACGGAGAAACACAGAAATGTCATTCCGAGCGAAGCGAGGAATCTCGGTTTTGAGATTCTTCGGGCTTCACCCTCAGAATGACAGCTATGCTGTCATCTGTGTAAATCTGTGGTTGCTTTTAAAAGTGGAGCAGAGCGGGATCGAACCGCCGACCTTCTCGTTGCGAACGAGACGCTCTCCCAACTGAGCTACTGCCCCAAAACATTGTAATTTAAGCAGTTTTTGAGACTGCTGTCAAGCTGTTTGCTTCTACTATGCTAAAATTAGGATAATTTGACTGATTTTTAGCCTCTAAAACAGTGTCTTTTTGCCCTAAAATATCCGTTAATTTATTAACCGCTTCTGTAATGTGAGAAGGGGCAAGATGTGCGTATCTTAGAGTCATGGTTAAACTCTTATGTCCTAATAATCTTGATACAGTGGTTAAGTCAACACCTGCCATAACTAAATGAGATGCGAAGGTATGCCTTAAATCGTGAAAGTGAAAGTCCTTGATACCTGCCCTTCGTAAAGATGATTTAAAACTCTTTTTAACATCTCCATAAGGTTTACCAGTAGCGGGGTCATAGAATACATAAGGACTGTCTAACCTCTGGGGTATTCTTTGCAGAGTATCTCTCAAGGTCGGGTTAATTGGTATCTCTCTCCGCTCTTTGTTCTTAGTCTTGTCAAGGAGTATAAATCCATGTCTCATATCAAGATGTTTTTCTCTTTCAAGAGATAGTATTTCAGATTTCCTCATACCTGTATTTAAGGCTGTAATAACAATTGGTTTTAAATGGTTATCACATTCAGTGATTAATGTGATACATTCCTCTTTTGAGAGATACCTTAAACGCTTGTTAGCACCCTTGAGGTTTTTAACCTTGCGTATTTGTTTTAGGGTATGGTCGCTTATCATCTCCCATTCATGGGCTTTACTGAATAATCGCTTTATGACAAACATATATCTGTTAATCGTGGCAACTGAATAACCAGCGTCAATAAGACTTGTCTGGTAGGTTTCAATAAGGTGAGAGTTAAAATCAGATAGAAGTATATTTCCAAATTTATCTATCTGTTTTGAGAGTGTGCAACCAATGGATTTTTTGTAATTAGTTACTCTCCCCTTTGCGAATACCTCAAACTTATCTGCAAGTTCCTTAAAGGTAAATTCCTGCTTTTGCTCCATCTCAGGATGCCACTGATTGAGTGCAATTTTCGCTTTTAAAGCCTCATAAATCTTTTCTGCTACCTTTTTATCGGTTGATCCAGTACTTCTTTTATATTGCCTTTTGTTAATTGTAAAACTCATCCAAATATTTGGTGAGTTCTTTTGCCTAAAGAGTCCCATTTATTTTCTCCTTTCCGGGCTTATATGCCCTTGGACCCCAGCAAGTGCATTGAAAATACCTGCTGGGATTATAACATGATTTAGAATAGTTCAAACCCTGTTTTTTGTCGCCTGCCGATGCCTATCAGTATTGAATGTAGAGTTGACAAAATAAGTGGTGTGCGTAGGGTAATGACACCCTGCACCTGACAGGCTAAAAAAGGCTAATTTGTGCGTCTGAGTCTGTCTGAGTTTGGGTAGAGTGAGTGTCAGTAGTAGAGTGAGATTTATACCAGTCTGATAGAGTAGAGGTTGATGGTCTCTTATTGTTTTCTATTTTAGAGAGTAACCCTGAGTCAATTTTAAGGTCGTCTGCAAGCACCTTTAGAGAGATTCCCATTTTCTCCCTTAATGTCCTTATATCCTCACCCTTAATAGCTGGCTCTTGTTTTTGTGTAGTTCCCATCTGGACACAAATACTACACTTTACCAATTCGCTGTCCTTGGATATGAGTTCTTTCCTGCCACACAAGGGGCAAATACCAGTTTTCCTGTTGCTGGTAGTGTGGTCGGCTTCTGCGTGTTTCTGAATGTAGTAAGGTATCATGATTTTTAAAAGGGGAGGTTTTACCCTCCCCCTCTCCTGTTATAGCGGGAATGAAACACCGGTAAGGATGTTATACGTAGATTCTCCGATATTGCTGAAAAGCACTCCTGCCTCAACTTTTGTCCCCTCGTTAAATTTATAAATCTCAAACTTGCCGCTGTAGAGTACTCCGCTCTTGTCATTGCCGTTTGTCCCGTAGCCTATGCCGAGTGAGAGAAAATTAAAGAGGTTGTATCTCACGGATCCAGCAACTGTAGGGTTGATAGTATACTCTCTTTTGTCCTTATCAATTCCTACTGCAGCATAGTAAAAACCCGGCACAAGAGAAAAATTCTTGTAACTCAAAGAGTCGGATTCAACCTCAAACCCGGGTCTGTAAGCTGTCTCGTATCTGTCAACGCTGTCGCTCTTTGAAAAGGTTGTCGCGGTTGCAAACACACTGAAACGATGCTCCGGGGTTGATGTTGATGCAACGGACATAAGCCCGTCGTGGGCTGATACTTCATACGCCCTCGCCTCTACTGATACTGATACTGATACTGCAACTGCTAATACTGCTATCAATATTTTTTTAAACATATAAAATCTCCTTGTGAAATTCTCCCCGCGCCACACGGGAGAGAGAAAATTCGTCATAGGCTCGTGGCCGCCTTTAAGTATTATTTCTGTTGTAAATCCCCCTTTCTGTTAAAAAAAATTAACGATAATTTCTCACATCATGAAAATCCCAGCTAAAAAACAATATTCCTACTACTGCTACTATTGTTAAAATAAGCATAATCTCACCCCCCTATAGTTAAGATTGTTGTTGCTCATCTATAAGACGCTTTTTTTGATGCGTTTTGGTGTGATTGAACGCAGAAATATTAATTATTTTTTTTGAGGAATTTTAGAAGGAATTTAAGGGGGAGTTTGAGGATTCCCCCTGCCGGTTATGGCTGTGGAAGAAATTTACTTGGAGAAATACTCTGCTTTGCCTCTTTGGTTTCAGTAAAATTCTTTTTGATTGTCTGGACTGATTCTTTAGTCTTTTTAGAGGATTCGGAAATTTTGATAGTTCCTGAGTAGCCAAAGAATTTGGTCCCGTATATCTCGGTCTGGTTGAGGGATAGGGTCGGCTTTGAAGATATAACAATCATACTGTTACCACACATGATATTATTCGGTGAACCATTGAACACACACGGAGTATCATCCCTGATAATAGATAGATACAGTTGAGAGATAGTATCATCAAACCCTGATATTTTCTGGATTGATATATCAGAGAGGGTTTGTATGTCTTCTTTACCTATCGTGGAATTTATCTTCCCGATATCCTCTTTTAACAGTTTGCTCGCCTGCCCTATAATCGCACCATACAAGGCTAAACAATCCCTGTAGAGCCTGATAGAGTTATCATCCGTGAATTGAGAGACAGGAGAATTGCTCTCCCCAGCATCTTTGAGTATCTGTGCCTTAATTGTATCGTAAATACCGGGGCGTATCTCTGATGTAAGGTTAAAGTCTTTTAACAGCTTTGGTTTGCTGATTATTTTACACTCTCTAAACCTTTCGTCTGATTTCTCTAACTCTAAAAGGGTCGGCAGATATAGGGTATACAGGTCAATAGATACTTCTGATACCTCTCCCCCTTCTAAAGTTTTTTTCTGTTGTAGGGTTTTTTCCTTATCAGTCTTTTTCTGCTTGCTGGTGTCAACGCTGGAGTCAAGGGCGTAGCTGGTAAATATTCCAGCTACGCCTATTGTGATTACGATTATAGAGATGATAAGTATTTTCATATTTATCTCCCTAATTTATCTCTCACATACCCGTTTACAAATACCTGTAATGTCTGAAAATCCCCTTTCTTTGATAATGAGACGAGGTAACAGAGTATTGGCATTGATTCTCCCGGTGACGTAGTGTCTAAAATAGTTTGGGACATCCAAAGATAAAAAGATAGGTCCATACTCATACCTGTTTTAATACCTCGGTCTTTAATTGCAAACATTAATTCCTGAGATACAGAGACAGGTATTTTCACATCTGTTATTCCCTGTCCTGCCTGGTATGTCACATACACACCTTCACCTATTTTTAATTCTCCGACTCCATTGATCTCGTGCATACTGTGGCCACATTTTAATTGGGTTAGCGTTTTATGGTACAAATCAATATATTTTGCATTTCTTTCTGTGATAATCCTCATATTCTCCGCCACCGGCGACAACTCCTGAAACTTTTTGCATCCATCCTTATCCCCCATATCACATACCTTTTGAAAATCTGCCATTGCATTAGCATATTGTCTTTTTGCTTCATAAAATGTCCCGCGTTTTTTATACGCAACAATACTGTCTTTATCTAATTCTATAGCCCTACTATAACCATTTACTTTGTTTTTTTCGCCCTTGTCAGCATCCGCATATCGGATATATCCATTTGAAAGGGTTGAAAGTAAGTTTTTCCCCTTGATAGCATCTTCTATTGATGATTTCCACCTTTTGGTAGTATCTTCTATTGATGATGTCCCTATTTTTTCTGATTCTATTGGGATTTCCAGCACCCTGATAAAATTATCAATCGCCTTATCGTACTGCCCTGTATTGTAATAAGCAAACCCGATCAAATAGAAGGTTTCAGTAGGAAAACCCCCATTCTTCTTGCTTATTAATACATTAAAATCCGCAATCGCCTTATCGTACTGCCCTGCATTGTAGTAGGCTTTTCCACGCCGAAAGTATGCATCAAAATTTGATGCTTTATAGTTTGCTAAATCTACACCAGTAAGTTTGAATCCGGCAGGGGATAATGGAGGCATATTAATTAACCAAGTAAAATCCTCAATCGCCTTATCGTATTGCCCTGTATTGTGATATAAATCCCCTCGACGAAAATATGGCGCCCTATCAAAAAAATCCCATTTCCTCTGGTTTTCTATTACTATGGTGTAGTTTTTAATCGCCTTATCAAACTCTTTATTCCTTTCGTACATCAATCCATCAGAATAGAGAGACATGTTATTAGGTCCACACGCAATCAAGAGCAACATTACTGCTATTAAACCTACAAATATCTTTCTCATACAACCTCCTTGCCCTTCCGGGCGTTACTAAGTAGCGGAATTGCTACCCAGTAAGTCAATATTTCCCTCTCTCTCTTTCTATGGCTTTTATAACATCATCTCGATTAGAAAGCTCATTGACTAATTCAGTAAAATCTAACAACTCTTGTTTAGTAACAGAAATGAAAACACCATTTATCCTGATAGTATAAGCTTTTTTCTCATCATTACTCATTATCTGC
>JACRGN010000270.1 GCA_016234205.1 Nitrospinota bacterium
AGTATTCCTTGGGAGCATACCTTTTACTGCTATTTCTATTAACGAAGCAGATCTCTTTTTTAATAACTTTTCTGCAGTAGTGGATTTCAAACCACCCGGATAATTTGAATGACGGTAATATACCTTGTCCTGAAGCTTTTTTCCGGTCAACACAATCTTTTCTGCATTTATTACGACTACATGGTCGCCTGTATCTACATGGGGTGTATAGATAGGTTTATTCTTCCCCCTGAGTATATTTGCAATTTCACTTGCAAGTCTGCCCAATACCTTGCCATCTGCATCAATCAGATGCCATTTGCTATTTACCTCTTCTTTTTTAGCTGAAAATGTTCTCATAAAAAACCTCTCTATTTTTGATTTGTTAAAATAGATATGATATGAGATAATTTAAATCATGTCAAGTAAAATTTATGAACTACAGCAAGAGATAAGGGAACTCCTGAAGGAAAAGAACGCCATAATGCTCGCCCATAATTATCAAAGGGATGAGATACAGGAGATGGCAGATGTAACGGGAGATTCCCTTGCATTGAGCCAGATAGCGGCAAAGACTGATGCAGAGGTTATTGTCTTCTGCGGCGTCCACTTTATGGCTGAGAGCGCCTCCATACTTTCACCTGATAAGACAGTCATCCTTCCAAGGATTGAGGCAGGATGCCCAATGGCTGACATGGTGACAGTTGAAAAATTGATAGAAAAAAAGAAGGAACTGCCGGGTGTCCCTGTTGTCTGCTATGTAAATTCATCTGCAGATGTAAAGGCAGAGAGTGATATATGCTGCACATCTGCAAATGCTGTAAAGGTTGTTAATTCTGTCAAAGGAGAGAGAGTCTTGATGATTCCTGACATGAATTTATCAATGTACACTGCAAGATTTACAAAAAAAGAGGTTATCCCCTGGAAAGGATTCTGCCCCACCCATCAGTATCTTAAGCCATCCGATGTCCTTGAGATGAAGAAACAACATCCTGATGCAAAATTCGTAGCCCATCCTGAATGCACACCTGAAGTCCTTGACCTGGCTGACCATATCTGCAGCACCTCAGGAATGTATAAATATGCAAAAGAGTCTGATGCAAAAGAGTTTATAATCGGGACTGAAATGGGGATATTGTATAAACTCAAGAAAGAGAATCCTCAAAAAAAATTCTACCTATGCTCTAATAAGCTGATATGCCCTAATATGAAACTCACAACACTTGAGGATGTCTATATTGGCATACGGGACATGGAAAATATAATCAAAGTTCCAGAAGAAATAAGAATCGCAGCCAAAAAGGCACTTGACAGGATGCTGGAAATACCGAGGGACTAAAGATAAACGCAGAACAAAAATCTAACAAATTAGCCACTGACTTACACTGACTTAAAAGAAGAAAAATATTTTAGTCTGTGAAAATCTGTGGCTAAATTTTTTAAATTTCCATGCCTGAACAGTATGAAATAGAAGGGGCTATATCAGAGGGGGAAAGGAAGTTTGAACTGTATAGAAAAACAATAAGTCTCTTCCTTGGTACTATTGTCTTTCTTATAATCCTCCTCACCCCCATTCCTTTCCTCTCCACTGAGGCACACAGGTTAAGTGCTGTCCTTGGTCTTGTCTTAATTTACTGGATTGGTGAGGCAATACCAATCCCTGCAACTGCAATACTTGGTGCTATACTCTGCGTTATTTTAGGTGTAGCAAAATCTCAAACTGTATTTGCACCCTTTGCACATCCCATAATATTCCTATTCATTGGAAGCTTCATGCTTGCAGAGGCAATGAAGGTTCATAAATTGGATTATCGTATTGCATTAAGCATCCTTTCGCTACCGTGGGTCGGCAACAGTTATTATAAGGTATTCTTTGTAATTGCCATTATTCCTGCATTTATTTCAATGTGGATAAGTGACAGTGCTACTACTGCAATGATGTATCCCATTACACTGGGAATATTGGCAACTGTTAATCAACTTTCAGGAAGCGGAAGGTCAAGATTTGAAGTGGGTCTCCTCCTTACAATTGCCTATGCCGCCCTTATTGGAGGCATAGGAACACCAATAGGAACACCGCCAAATCTTATAGGAATAGGCATGATAGATAAAATCATCGGAGTAAAAATTCCCTTCTTCTTATGGATGACTATGGCATTCCCAATAATGATTACTATGATATTTTTAATGCTTATATACATGTTTTCAATTTATAAGCCTCCTGTAAAAGAAATAAAAGGGTTATCAGATTTTATAAAACAGAGTAGGTCTGAAATGGGAGGATGGACAAGGGGACAGAAAAATACACTCACTGCCTTTATAATTGCAATTACACTCTGGATATTGCCGGGAATAGCTGCTGCCTTATTCGGCACAGAATCTAACATCTATAAATTCTTTGATGCCCATTTCCATGAGGAGGTAGTATCATTGGTGGCAGTTCTAATATTATTTCTTACACCTGTTGACTGGAAAAACAGAA
>JACRGN010000275.1 GCA_016234205.1 Nitrospinota bacterium
CAGGATGCCCTCCAGATTGCAAAGGATTATCCTGATATTGTTAAGAGGGGACTACAGCTAAAAAAGACAGGCAATGATATTGTTAATGTTGTCGGCGGACGGGAGATTCATCCGATTAATGTGCGGGTTGGTGGTTTTTATCGTGTGCCGACAAAAAAAGAGCTAAATACACTTGTTGAGAAATTGAAGTGGGCAAGGGATGCAGCCCTTGAGACAGTCAGATGGACTGCAAAATTTAATTTTCCTGAGTTTGAGCAGGACTATGAATTTGTATCTTTAAGGCATTCCGATGAATATCCATTTAATGAAGGAAGTCTTGTCTCAAGTAAGGGGCTTGATATAAATATTAAGGAGTATGAGCATCACTTTGAGGAGGAGCATGTCTCCCATTCCAATGCACTGCATTCCCTGCTTACTACATGCAGGGACAAGTCTGTCCATAAAGGGAGTGGTGAATATTTTGCAGGACCACTTGCGAGGTTTAATTTAAACTTTGATAAATTATCTCCTATTGCTCAGGAGGCAGCGAAGGAGGTTGGAATCATGAAGGGAGTTTGTAATCCCTTCAAGAGTATTATTGTCCGCAGTATTGAGACTCTGTATGCGTGTGACGAGGCACTTAGGATTATAAATCAGTATGAGCCTCCTGAAAAATCTTGTATTGATGTAATACCCCGTAAAGGCATCGGATTTGGATGCACTGAGGCTCCTCGCGGGCTTTTATACCACCGCTACAGCATTGGTGATGACGGCTTAATAAAAGACGCAAAGATTGTCCCTCCTACATCACAGAACCAGCGTATGATTGAAAATGACCTCCGCACTTTTGTCTCATCAAACATTAACCTGCCCAAAAATGAGCTTACATGGAAATGTGAGCAGACTGTCAGAAATTACGACCCCTGCATCTCCTGTGCTACACACTTCTTAAAAATAGATTTTGAAGAAACAAAAACTGAAATTGGACAGGATATACAGGATTAACAAAAGAAGAAGAAAACAGCTTTTCATTAATCTTGATTATCCTGTTAATCCTGTCTAATATTTTTATAATTTCCTAACATGAAAGGTAGATGTTATATAGGAACATCGGGATGGAGTTATGACCACTGGGCAGGTGTATTTTATCCGCCTGATTTAAAGACTGCTGATAGACTCGCCTTCTATATTAATCATTTCAATTCTGTTGAAATCAATAACACCTTCTATCACCTCCCCACACTTTCAGCATTTAAAGGCTGGAGAGAGTCAGCACCAAAGGGATTTATCTACTCACTGAAGGGGAGTAGGTTTATTACACACATGAAGAAACTAAAAGACCCCAAAGAACCTCTTGAACTATTTTTAGAGAGGGCAAGGTTATTAAAGGATAACCTCGGTCCAATACTATTTCAACTCCCACCCCACTGGAGGTGTAATACTGAAAGGCTCAAAGAATTTGTAAAACCACTCCCTTCTAATATGCGATTTGCCTTTGAGTTCAGAGAGCCGAGTTGGTTCAATAAAGAGGTCTATGATATTTTGAGAGAAAATAATATTGCCTTCTGTATCTATCACATGCCTGAATTTGAGTCTCCCATTGAAGTTACTGCTAAATTTGTATATATTCGTTTTCACGGGACAGAGTTTCTATATGGCGGCAGGTATTCAAAAAAAGAACTCCATAGATGGGCAGATTTAATAAATGGTTTTATAAAAGAAGGCAAAGATGTCTATGTTTATTTTAATAATGATGCAAATGGCTATGCTGTAATAAATGCAAAAGAGTTAATGGAGATAGTCTCTTTTTAACCCTCCTCTTTGGAAAGGAAAAGAATGCCACTAAGACACTAAGACACGAAGATATTTTATTTTTTTCTTTGTGACTTTGTGGCTTTGAGGCAAAAGATAGTTTTATATGAAGACTGAAAGGCAGATATCCTCTGGCGGTGTTGTATTCAGGAGGATTGATGACAATATAGCAATTGCCCTTATATCAGTTAAGGGTGGCACTGTATGGTGCCTTCCAAAGGGTCTTCTTGAAAAAGGGGAGGGCTTAGCCCGTGCAGCACACAGGGAGGTAAGGGAGGAGACAGGGGTAGATGGAAGAATTTTAAAACTCATAGACTATATCAAGTATTTTTATGCCCATAAGGATAAAGACAAGACAATAAGATATTTAAAGATAGTCTATTTCTTTCTTATGGAATACACGAAAGGCAATGTAAGGAATCATGACTTGGAGGTTGATGAGTGCAAGTGGTTTCCCATAGATGAGGCAATAAAGATGATTGAGTATGAAGATGAGAAGGAGATACTAAAAAAGGCAAAGAGGATGATATTAACAAAGTCTCAGTGACCTTACATAAGACCAAGAAGGGGGCAGAGGATTCTTAGTCCAGTCAATATGACAAAGAAGCTGATTATGTCCATTATAATGCCTGCCCTTATCATACTTGTAATAGGCACTCTTCCTGAGCCGTAGACTATTGCATTTGAAGGGGTAGATACAGGCAGCATAAAAGCCATGCTTGCACCAAGACAGACACCTATTGCAGGCGGAATCCCGCTTACACCTGCTGTATTTGCCACAGAAATCATAAGAGGAACAAGCATATTTGCAGTAGCAGTATTTGATGTTACCTCTGTTGTAATAATTGCGAGCCCTATTGCTACCGCTGTGATTCCCCATAGTGTATCTACACCTGTAATTTTTAAAAGTATAGTCCCCATGAAATCTGCCAGCTTTGTTGAAAACATTAGTTCGCCGAGGGAAAGTCCGCCGCCAAATAGTATTATTGTCCCCCAGTCAATCTTCACCGCATCATTCCATGAGATGGTAAACTTTCTGTTTTTCCAGTCAACAGGTGTAAGAAATAATATTAGAACTGCCACCAATGATACTACCTCCTCATGGAAATGGGCATCAAAGAATTTATAGATGTTAGATTCTGTGCCGAATAAGGCAGCAGCTATTCCCGGCAATA
>JACRGN010000276.1 GCA_016234205.1 Nitrospinota bacterium
ACAGATAAGACGGATTAGTGGAGTCTGGACAGGTTCACCATTAAGTTCAAGTGGATAATCCTTGCCGAATTTCTCAATAAGTTCAGATGTAATTGTCTCTGCAAGGGAGGCATGACCTGCGGCACCTGTAACAGCAGTAAAAAGTAACATCCTTGAGAGATGTGCCTTAAGCCCTATCCCGCATACACCTTTCTTTTTTTCATCTATATGGCAGGGACCATAAGTGCAGAGGTTACATTCATCTTCTTTTTTTAAATATTGAGGTGAGTATCTTTTAAGTAGAAGAAAATCCCAATCTCTTAGAGTGGTTATAACAGGCATGGATTCACCTTTAGTTGCCATTGTTTTGGTTATTGAGATTTGAATAATCGGTTATTATTTGGAGATTGGAATTCGGTTATTGAGTATTCAAAATTATGTAAGTCTAACTTTTTTTGCCCCTTCTTCTATTCCCCCTATCTCCCACGACTTAAATCCGTTTTTATTTAAATGAGTAATGGCGTATTCAACATCTTTACCTGAAACAACAATCACAAGCCCTATTCCCATGTTGAGTGTCTTAAAAATATCTTCATCAGGGACATTTCCTTCTCTCTGGATTATTTTAAATATTGGGAGAATCTCCCATGAGCCCTTTTTTATGACTGCTGTGCAGTTATTCGACAGAATTCTTGGGATATTATCAATAAAACCGCCGCCTGTTATATGTGCAATACCTTTTATCTCTATTTTAGAGCCATCCATTAATGAATGGATTACCTTTGAATAATTCCTATGTGGTTTTAATAATGCCTCACCGAGTGTCTCACCAATCTCATTTATATGTGTCTTTACTGTATAGCTTTTATGGGTAAAGAGAACTTTTCTTGCGAGGGAATATCCGTTTGTATGGAGGCCGCTTGATGCAATCCCGATTAATACATCCCCCTTTTTAATCTTATCACCAATAATAATCTTTTCTTTCTCAACCACACCTGTTACAGAGCCTGCCAAATCGTATTCTCCTGACACATATATCCCCGGCAATTCTGCTATCTCACCGCCAATAACAGGCACATCAGCCTCTCGGCACCCTTCGGCAATCCCCTTTAAAATATCTTCAATATGCTCAGGTCTGACTTTCTCTGTTGCTATATAATCAAGGAATGTAATCGGCTTTGCACCCTGGCAGAGTATGTCATTACAACTATGGGCAACCATATCAATACCTATTGTTGTATGCACTCCCATTGCATTTGCAATCATCAGCTTTGTCCCGACACCATCAATACTCTGAACAAGGACAGGATGTTTATACTTTTTTACTATATCCCCCAGATCATAGAGGGCGCCGAATGTCCCTATACCTGTAAGGACTGATTTATTAAATGTTGACTGAACATGCTTCTTGATTCTTCTTACACTCTCATTCCCTGCCTCAACATCTACACCTGAATCTTTATAAGTAATGCCGCTCATCAAAACCTCCGGATAGTATTTTTTAGATGATGATAACTCACGAATCTAATAGCCGTCAATACAAATCAAAATTCAGAAAAACAAAAACCTAATTTTAACCACCGAGACACAGAGGCACAGAGAAAGACTTAACCAAATAAAGATACTAAAGGACCCTGCGTACACATTATGTGCAAGGTTAAGAAAAATTAATTATTATCTCTGTATCTCCGTGTTTATTTATACGGTTTTCAATTTTTTTACGAATGAACTAATTTTTTTGAAGGCGACATGGAAAGATAGTATTCAATATCAGACTCTGTTGCAGATTTAAAGGACTTTAGTTTTTTAACCCAGATTTTTTTCATGGTTTTTAATGTCTATTTTATATTTCAGCATATCACTGCGCGCCGCTTTTGGCTAATCCAATGAAAGGCATTGTTGGGCATCTGTTACTGAGATGTACCACTTTTTAGCTTCATGCGCCAAAAGTCTGTTCTGCGATTGGTGCGTAGGCTCTTCCTTGAGTCCAGCATGCAGGATTGTCCATTTTCACGAACGAACACTACCCAATGCCAATATGGACGACCTTTCTCAATATGCCACTTAATTGCCAAAAGGGCGAGGCATGGAAGAGCTTCCCACGAACGAAATAGAATTTCGCGAGAACCTGTTTTAATGCCGAAGTAGCTCAGTAGTTTTCGTACATGCGAGGTTTCCGACCACAAACTCTTGTCGTGGGCAAAGATGCCCAGAGAATTAGCAATTGATTTCGCCTTTGGATACGAAATGCCGACGATGGCGGCAACGCTCGCGATACCACAACCTGTACGTTCTAACTGAACCACTGGTTTAATGATCATTCACTTGCACTTTATAAACTTATTCTATAATTGATTGCAGTGCATTATAAACTTGATAACTCTGTTTCTGCGTAGATCTTTATAAATCTGTGTCTATATTTTGCCTCTTTCTCGCAGGAATTCTGTCCTTGAGCATCACTTTATATTATTCAAGACCTTTTAATATATCCTCAAAGGTATTTAAAAAATCTTTTTTATCTGAGGATGCGTCAAATTCCTTCAGCCATTTTCTTATATACTGAAAGTCCATTGAAGGGTTCTTCATAACGATAGTCCTTATATCCTCTATGTCACGGGGTCTGCCTGCAAAGATTTTATGGATTATGATGTCTTCCTGAGATGCAAAATGGACATCCTCCCCCATTACTCTTATCTTTTTTACCCTCTTTATTGCACTTGTTTCATAGGGAGTAAATGAGAAGATAAAATCCACCCTTATCCCTGTTGTTTCATCCAGTGTAGGTAATACCATAGTCTGTCTTACAAATGATTTTATATCCGTGGGAATAGGTTTAAGGAAAAGTTCTTGAACAACTGTAATAATTTTATCAATATAATCTGTATTTACACCGAGGGTAATATCTATATCTCTGGTTAGGCGGGGTTCACCGTAGAGCAAGACAGCCTGACCGCCTATTATCATGTAAGGGAGGTTATGCTTGTTAAGGCTTGCACCTATTCTTGAGAGGATTTCTTCAAACATGAGTTAAGCACCTTTGCAATCTTTATATCAACCTCAATGCCTTCCAGCGGGTCTTTAGGGGGAAGGACGCCGAGTTTTACGCCCTCATTCCACATGGAGGCAAACAGTTTAATTGATTTGTCAAAGGGCAGCCTTCCTTCATCTTTAATGAAGCTGTCTTCAAATCGTTTAAGCAGTTCAGGATTTTTGACCATCTCTTTATCCTCTTTCAACTTAAAAATTCAATAAATTACACAATATACTACCACAGCACATTTACAATCACAATTAAGTTTGATGAATTTATACACATCAGAATGCTATATACATAATATATATAACTATATTAATAATGTATACAGTTATTCCAGTTAAATTTTGCAACTGTTTGAAATCTAAGATTTTTACTTCTGGCATAGCTATTGCTTTATATAATAGATTGCCATGCTATACAAGACTCCTACATATTACGAATTTAAGGTTGAGAGGGATGATGCGAGGTGCATCAGATGTCAGGTCTGTGTCCGCCAGTGCTCATATAATTCCACATTTTATAATGCTGAAGAGGACAGGATTTTTAATATTGATGCAAATTGTGTCGGCTGTCACAGGTGCGATACCTACTGTCCGACCGACTGCATAACAATAAAAAGGGTAGGTGAGAATTTCAAAGAGAATGCAAACTGGAATTCATGGGCAATAAGAAATATAAACAAGCAGGCAAACACAGGCGGGATACTCTTAACAGGGATGGGGTCGGACAGACCCCATCGCATCTACTGGGACCATATAGTTGTTGATGCAAGTCAGGTTACAAATCCATCCATTGACCC
>JACRGN010000277.1 GCA_016234205.1 Nitrospinota bacterium
AGGCAGTTGATACAGTTCTGAAACAGGCTGAACTATTGGCGGATTATTTTGTAGAAAAGAAATAAGAGTTACGGGACTTAAAACAAGTTAAAAGAGTGATTTTTTTATTTTGGGTTTATATGTATGTTAAAAGAGATTCAATATGTCATTTTTTCTTTCAGTCTTAGGACTTGTGTTGATTATAGAGGGGCTGCCTTATTTTGCCTTTCCTGAACAGGTGAAGGAGCTGGCAAAGAGGCTTCCTGATATGCCTGACAGTGTATTGAGGGGACTTGGAATTTTACTTATGCTTTCAGGTCTGCTGATTGTCTATATTGGAAGAAAATATATGTAATATGTTATGTGCATTTCTATCACTAACATTCATATATCTATTAATTGTCTATTCAATACGCTGGTTTGAATATTCAAATAGTAATGAATATAAGGAAAAATACACAGATAAAACAATTTTCTCGGATTTTCAAAAAGAGGGTTACAAAGCCCTTGTTGGATTTATACTTGAATATATCTATGTAATTGCACACCTCGTTCTTCTTGTTGTAGATTACATCGTCTCACTTTTTCAATTAATTACACCAAAAATCAGTTCATCTCAAGATAACCGTAACCCGATAATTCTTGTCCATGGGTATATGATGCGTGGTCTTGTCATGTATCCAATAAAACGGAGATTGAGTAAGGATGGTTATAAAAATGTATATCTCTTTACATATTCCCCTCCGTGGCTAAATATAGATGATTTCTCCCGGCAATTAAGGGATAAGATAGAATTTGTAAAAAAAGAGACAGGTGCTGAAAAGGTAGATTTAATCTGCCACAGTATGGGCGGACTTGTGGCACTCAATTATATAAACAATCTTGATGGGGCGAAGAGTGTCAATAGATTAATTGCACTCGGAACGCCTTTTGGAGGCTCAAAACTGTGGTCATTTTCTATTGGCAGATGTGGTAAAGAGATAAAGCCCGGGAGTGAAATTTTAAAAAAATTAAGCGTGCCCCCAGCAGGTGTTAAGACTACTGCAATCTACACAACCTTTGATGAAATGGTAATCCCCTACGAGTATAGTAAAATTGAAGGGGCTGATAATATTGAAATGAATTATATAGGTCATGTGGGACTTCTGTTTGATGGTAAAGCGTATGGAATTATTAGAGAAGCCCTAAAGACTTTCCAATCTTCTCAAAATTCTCCACTGCAAATGTAAGGTCTTCCTTACTGTGTGTGGCTGAAACCATTACACGGATTCGTGCCTTGCCCATAGGAACGGTGGGATAGCCGATTGCCTGTGCAAAGATGCCTGCCTCAAACAACTTCTGACTTAATTCTTTAGCTGCTTTGGCATCGCCAATCATAACAGGGGTGATGGGTGTTTTTGTTTTGCCGAGGTTAAATCCAATCTGCTTCATCTTATCCTGAAAAAATTCAGTATTTTCCCAGAGCTTTTTAACAAGAATATCTGAGGCTGTCAGGGTCTCCACTGCAGCAATACACGCAGATACATCAGCAGATGTTACAGCACTTGAAAAGAGAAATGGACGCCCTTTTTGTGCAAGATAATCGGTTAATCTTTTACTCCCTGCAATATAGCCGCCGACGACACCAAATGCCTTTGACATTGTGCCTACCTCTATTTCAACTTTGCCGTGCAGGTTAAAGTGGTCAACAATACCCCTTCCACCTCTGCCCATCACTCCTTCTCCATGTGCATCATCCACCATTATAAGTGCATCATATTTTTCAGCAATAGTTACAATTTCAGGCAATGGTGCAATATCCCCTTCCATACTGAAAACACCATCAGTAATAATAAGCCTGTGTCTGACATTCTTTTCAGCAGATATTTTTGCCTGAAGGTCTTCCATATTGCAGTGTGCGTATCGGACAGTCTTTGCCTTTGATAGACGGCATCCATCAATAATACTTGCATGGTTAAGCTCATCTGAGAATACAATATCCCCTTCACCAACAATTGCAGGGATGACGGCAAGGTTTGCACAGAATCCTGATTGAAAGGATAGTGTGCTTTCTACACCTTTAAAAAGTGCAAGTTTATGTTCAAGTTCTTTGTGAAGTGTTGTTGTTCCTGCAATAGTCCTTACTGCCGCAGGACCTACACCATAGTTTTCTATAGCCCTTTGAGATGCTGATTTTAGTTTTGGGTCATTTGCAAATCCGAGGTAGTTATTTGAGCATAGATTTAATACTTTCTTTCCATCCACAGTAATCCATGCCCCCTGTGGACTTTCAATAGTGCGGATATTAATTAATAACCCCGCCTCTTTGAGTTTGGTTAACTCTTCATTAATAAAATTAAGCTTGTCCATGAACTTTTAAAATAACCTTACCACACTTCCCTTCCTTCATGAGTTTCATCCCCTTTTCATAATCTTTCAATGGAAACTGGTGGGTGATAATTGGGCTTGGATTAACAAGGCCTGATGATAGAAATCGTGATGTCCTATACCATGTGGAAAATACTTTGCGGCCAGTTATCCCATAAATGCGAATTTTTTTAAAGATAACATCCTTATTTAAATCAATATTGACTCGTCTCTCATAAATGCCTAAGAGAGATAGCCTTCCGCCGGGTGCAATGACTTTAAGTCCCTGATTCAATGCCTGATTACTGCCTGAAAATTCAAGAACTATATCCACCCCATTATTTTTTGTAGCATCCATAGTGATTTTGATAATATCCTGTTTGCGTGGGTTGACAATAATATTAGCCCCCATATTTTTACCAATATTTAAGCGATAGTCATTCGGGTCCGAAAGTATAATCAATGATGCACCACTGGCTCTTGCAATGCCTGTAGCAAAAAGACCAATTGGTCCTGCCCCAAGAATTAAGACTGTTTTCGCAGATATATCCTCTGAAAGGACTGTATCAACTGCATTTCCGAATGGCTCCTGAATGGTCGCCCACTCATCTGGAATATCAGGGTCATTCTTCCATAAGACATGCTCAGGTAAGACGAGGAATTCAGCAAATGTGCCGTCATGGTCTACTCCAAGAAGCTTAAAGTTTTGGCATACTTCAATATAGCCGTTCTGACACTGATAGCAGTGTTCGCAGTAAAGATGACTTTCAGCCGATACACGGTCACCAATTTTTACACGGGTTACCTCTTCGCCAATTTTTGTAACAATTCCAACGAATTCATGACCTATAATCCTTGGAGGTTTAAAGCGGTTTTGTGCCCACCGAGACCAGTCATAGATATGCACATCAGTGCCGCATATAGAAGCGATATTTACTTTAATAAGCACATCCCTTAGACCAATTTTGGGAGTTGGCACTTCAACAAATTCCATTCCCTTTGCAAGTTTTCTTTTGACAACTGCCTTCATTCTAAAATACCCTTTCTGCAACCCCCCCCTCTTTTTCCCCTTTTATATAAGGGGGGATAAGCAGTTAGATTCTATTATTCAAATTAAAGAAAGTCCAGCATGATTTTTATCTTGACATTGCCTATTTCTTGTTAGTATTATTATTAATAATGTATGAAAGTTTTCGTTGTTTTGCTCTTAAAATCTCAGAAATCTTTCTAAAAAGTTTCTGAGGTTTTTTATTTTTATTAGGAAAGGGGGTGAAAGATAATGGCAAAGAAACTATATGTAGGAAATATATCCTATCAGACAACAGAGGATGATTTGAATACTCTATTCAGTCAGGCTGGTAATATTGAGTCCGTTAAGATAATAAATGATCAATATTCAGGACGTTCAAAGGGATTTGGTTTTGTTGAATTCTCCACGCAGGAGGAGGCAGATAAGGCAGTATCCATGTTTAACGGGTATGCACTGGGTGAAAGAAAGTTGATTGTTAATGAGGCAAGACCGCAGGCTCCAAAGAGGAGCGGTGGTGGTTTTGGCGGCGGTGGTGGTGGAGGAGGAAGAGGTCGCAGATTTTAATTTCGGCTTGTTGATGGTTAGACTCTAATAAGGAGAGAAATGGAAGTAAGGGTTTTTAATAATCAGGTTGAAAAGGCCTTGAGAATTCTGAAGAGGAAACTCTCTCAGGATGGCATAATGCGGGAGCTTAGGAACAGAGAAGCTTATGAGAGGCCCAGCGACAAGAGAAAGAGAAAGCAGAAGGAGGCAAAGAGGCGAAAATTTAAGACAGTGAGTTGGTAAAAGGTTACTTTACTGGATAAAATAGCTGTGGGGGATGTTGTAAACTACGATAGTTAA
>JACRGN010000278.1 GCA_016234205.1 Nitrospinota bacterium
ATAAACGGTTATATTGTCCGTCTATATTATCGCTACTACCACCTCATCTGCCACTCTTAGAACTTCCTCTGTTTTCTTCAATATACAGAGTACCTTTCAATGTTCTAAGTAGCTTCCCTACTTTATTTATCTGTCTTTCTATACGTGCCATCCCTTGTACCCCGAAAGAGTCATCTGGTGCTTATCTCCATTTCTTCCCAGATGATAATAGCTTTAACCCACCGTGTATCGGCTCAGCCTCTTCAATCTTCGGTTAACGAGGCTACTATAGGTTCGCTTTCGCTACAGCCCGCATAGTTGCTCGCATTGCTTCCCAATGCTTTTACTTCCAAGCTTTCATTATCTAAGGTCGCCCTTAAATAACGTTGGATATAACTATGAGCCTAAATAGAGAATTAGCTCAACTGGACTCTCACCAGTTAGACAAATAAGTTTGTAGGCTGCAAACACGGCTTTCCGATAACCACTCGTCTAAAAGCGTTCGCTACTTAAACGCAGCCGATTTGTTGTCAGATAATACAGTCCTATCTCTTTATAAAGGTATTGGTCTGGATATATTCCAAATCCAAAACCTCTGCTCAGCCTACGTTTCTGGATAAAACGTCTAATTTTATTCTCTGTATAATGTCGGAGTTGACCAAACCACTTTGAGGAGTTACCTTCAATGAAGTAATTAGCCCACCCCCTTATTACAGGGTTAAGTCTTGAGACAATTACCCCTACCTTTTCTGGTATTCGGTAACTTGTCAATTTTCTTATCCTGTTTCTGATTGCCTTCATTGCCTCAGCCGATGGGAAGGATATGATATATCTTGCCTTTCTTCTTATATCATATATCTTCTTAAAGCTAAAGCCTAAGAAGGTAAGCCTATCTTTCTCCATATCCAATATCTTGGTTTTCTCCTCATTCAAACTTAGGTTTAGCTTTCCAATTATCATATACAAGGTCTTTAGGGCTTCTTGGGGTTGTCTTGGGGTTAAGATGACAAAATCATCAGCATATCTAACTAGATGGGCGTTAAGTTTTCGCTCATATCTCTCTTTCCAAATTTTATCTAACTCATTGAGGTAGATATTCGCTAAAAGAGGAGATATGACCCCACCTTGTGGAGTGCCCGTTACTGAATTCCTTGAAATTGCCCCCTCACTTACCACGCCCGCCTTTAACCACAGATTGATTAGCCTGAGAATATTCTTATCTACTATTCTTTTGGCTATCAGCTTTAATAGTCGGCTATGTGGTATTGTATCGAAGTAGGATTTTAGGTCAGCGTCAATCACTTGGGTATATCCCTTCCTCAGTAGCCCTTTGATTTTCTTCAGGGCTTGATGGGCTGAATACTTTGGTCTAAATCCATAGGAGCAGTCTTGAAAATCAGCTTCAAAGATAGGTTCGATGATAATCTTTACTGCCATCTGGATAACCCTGTCTTTGATTGTGGGAATTCCTAAAGGACGCTTATCTCCATTTGGCTTTGGAATATAGACCCTTTTGATACTTTGTGGTCTATATGCCTTTGCCTTAAGCTCTATCTGGATTTCCTTAAGGAATTGTTTTACTCCCTTGGCTTCGATGTCTTCTATTGTCTTGCCATCTACTCCTGCACAACCCTTGTTTGCCCGAATTCGTTTCCACGACTCAGACAATACATCCCACCGATAGACCTTGTCATACAGAGAATAAAATCGCTTTACCTCCTTTCGCTTTGCCTTTAGATAGAGCCCCCGCTGGAGTTTCTGAACCTTTATAAGGGGAGTTAATAGCCTTTTGGGCAATCTCCCAGTCCCGCACTCTTTTGGGGGCAAGGTTAAAGCAATGCCCCTTCGCTCCGCCAGAGTTTTAGTGTCTTCTGACATCATCGCTACTATGGACATATCCGACCACCTTGACAACCTTCTTTGCTTTCGGTTCACCTTATACAAAGAAGACTTGTGTTGACAAGGTTCTCTCAAGTTCCCTTCGTAATCTCTCTCAGCATACCGCCCCTGATACCCCGAGTAGAACCACTCCTTCTTATTCCTGTTATTCCAGAGTAGTTGTTAGGCTTCCCTCCCGTTAGAAAAGGTCGCCTCTACTAATTATGAACTAACGAGGCTACATTTAGGTTCATTCGCATTACGGTCTGCTGATTTGCGTCTCCTGACTGTATCAGGATTTGTCGAGTGGCTTAGGCTTAGGGATTACTCCCTTATCCTCACTCCTCGCTACACAGCCGAACAGGAAATTACTGTGGCTGATACCTCTCAATCAGCAAGATTACAAAGAGCTTATCTTGACACGCCTAACGGGGCTCATCGCGCCTCTTCCATAATTTTAGTGTAGAGTTCCTGGGCCAGGGTTAGGTTAGGCAAGTGAAATTTCCTGGCAGTGATGCGCAAGCGGATAGTTGAACGGGTCAGCCGGATGAGACGGATGCACACCTTACTGGAATCGGCCTCAAGGTTGAGGTATCCACGTGCACCATCCTCATAGGTGATCGAGCCGCGAATCTTGGAAACCGTTATCGCCG
>JACRGN010000279.1 GCA_016234205.1 Nitrospinota bacterium
TCTGAAATCTCCTTATACTGAGGCTTATAATATATGATTCTGGTAATCTCCCTTTCACCAATAGCCTTGAGTATTTTATTATAGTCTGTCCTCCCTCCGTATATGTTGTAACCTGACAGTTCAATATTCTCGGCATCTACAAATATGCCGATCTTCTGTGATACAAGATATTTTGCCATAATCCTCCTCTTAATGGATTGACGATTTTAGATTGAAAATTGAATATTAAATATTTCCACTTCTCAATCTTCAATAGTCAATAGTCAGTCTTCAATCTTTTTTACATCCAATGCCTGAATCTGAAACAAAACTTCTCAATCAATTTCTCCTTCAACGGCCTTTCTTTCCACTTATCCAATTCTATTTTACGGCAATCCTTTAAATCATCTATAAATACTGCCTTCACCTTTTCTCCAAATTCCCTTCCATAGATAATTGCATTCACCTCCAAATCATAAAGGTAGCTCCTATGGTCCATATTATATGAGCCTATTGTGCTCCATATACCGTCAATGACTGCCGTCTTTGAGTGAAGAACCTTCCCTTCCCTCTCATATATCTTTACACCCTGAGAGAGGAGCCTTGAATAAAGAGACCTGCTTGCATACCGGACAACCTTCACATCAGATATGCCGGGCAGAATGAGGACTATCTCAACCCCTCTCTTGCATGCATTCCGAATTGCCCTTAAAATCCCCCTGTCAGGAACAAAATAGGCATTTGTAAGATATATCCCCTCTTTTGAATTTTTTATCGCACGAATATATGCCTTCTTTATCGCCTTCCTGTTCCTCCTCTCCCTGCTTCCGACAATCTGAACAGGAGTATCACCCGCCTCACCTAAATATGGAAAATATTTCTTTTCACCTGATGACCTCTTCCATGTTGACAAAAACAATCGTTGAAGTTCTCGGACAGCAGGGCCTTCTATTTTTATATGGGTATCTCTCCACCCCTTCCCTCCTTCGGAAGGGTCTGCATAATCATCGGCAATATTTATTCCACCTGTAAAACCAATCCTGCCGTCAACTACGAGTATCTTCCTGTGATTCCTCCTAAGCCACCGCCACCCCTTTTTCCATGGGGCAATTGGATTATGCTCCAATATATTTATACCACGGCTCTGGAGAAATTGTAAAAAATCCTCACCGCAATCCAGTGAACCAATTGAGTCATATATAATATTAACCTCAACACCTTCTGAAGATTTTTTAGCGAGTATCTCTCCAAACCTCCAGCCTGTCCTATCGCTTCTCAGCATATAGGTCTCAAGGTTTATTGTGGAAGATGCACCCTCAATAGCACCAATCATTGAGGGGAATGCCTCTTTCCCATCTTTAAGGAGAGTTACCCTGTTTCCGCCTATAATATGCTGATTTCCTAATCCACCCCCCTTCCTTTTCATAAAAACAAGGTTGAGGTAAAGGTTAAGGTTGAGAAAATTCTAAACTTAACCTCAACCTAAACCTTAACCTTCATCTTTTTTAACACACTGGATATTTTCCCTCTGCCAGTTCTGTGCAAAAATGGGCTATATTTTTTAGTTCATTATTTATAACATCCTCTGCCTTCTTTGCTGCAGAGTTGAATGAAACCCCTTTTTCAAGTATAAGATGGGCAGAGGCAATCTTTGGTTGGTCTATAGGAATACCTATTTGGCTGCATAGCCATACATAGACCTCGTTAATGCCTTTTACCTCTCTGTATATTTCACTTGCTATCCTGTGTGTCAGGATATTGTATATCTTCCCCACATGACTAACAGGATTTTTTCCTGCCGCAGCCTCCGTCCCCATTGGCCTGTTCAGTGCAATGACACCATTTACCCTGTTCCCCCTCCCTATCTGGCCTGAATCTGCATCCTCGGCTGATGTACCCAGAAGTGACAGATAAACCCCTTCCATTCCCTTACCTTTTTTATCAAGTGTATTTAAATATATATTTACCTTTCCATTTGGGAAAAACCTCTTTGCAAATTCATTTATCGCCTCCAGCGTCTCATCCTTTCTCTTGAAATAGTTATCTTCACTGTCTATATATTTACAGATGAAAGGCATTGCAATAGTCATGTGTAATTCTTTATCGTTCCGAAACCCCATAACCTTTATATCCTCCCCTGTATCAGGGAATACCCTCTTAAACTCCTTTGAGTTGAGATAATTCTCTGTCTGAAGGACTGCCTTTTCTGTCTCACTCAAAGGGGCATAACCTACCGCCGCTGATGTATCATTCGCAGCCCTTACACCACCCTTTGTTTTAAAGATTCCAGCCAGTTCCTCCGAGCCCGGAAATAAGACGACACGATAATTCACATGCCTGTCAGGGTCTACAAAACGGAGATTTTTTTTAATCCATTCCTTTGCTGCACTTATTGCTATAGCATCCACATCTATCTTCTTGCCGCCCACTTCCCTCGTAGCCCTATCGCCTATGATTAATTCCATCGGCTTTGTCATTTCACCGCCGCCGAATCCCTTGCTTACACCACCTGCAACTAAAAGCCCCTTATCCACATTGTGGTGCATAATATCACCGAAGGTTTTAATATATTCACGGCTCAGGGCAACAGAGATTCCATCCATTACAACATCACATATATAGTCAGGATGTCCTATCCCCTTTCTCTCCACAATCTCAATCCGCTGTTCTGATACAGGTGTATTCTTGAGGCTCTCAACAACTATGTTTCTCATAAATAAAACCTAATGAAACCACGGAGACACAGAGGCATAGAGTAATAAAACAGGATTGAACCGTTTAAACAGCTTAAACCTCTAAACCGCTTTTAAAATCTTTGTGTCTTTGTGGTTTATAATCTCTATACCTGAATAATAGTAACTTTATACCATAAACCTGTCAATAATATTTGATAAAATAAAGATAATGAGTAGAAAAATGAGTAGAAAACCTTGACACCATGAATTTCAATGGATAAAATATAATCTAAATTTACGATTTCCCTATAATAACCTTATGCCAAACCGTATCGCAGTCAATCCTAAAATCTGTCACGGAAAGCCGCATATTGCAGGCACACGCATTATCGTTTCGCAGGTGCTTGAGCTGCTCGCTGCCGGGAAAACATTTCAAGAAATCTGCTCGGAAGATTATTTCCCTGACCTGACTCAAGAAGATGTCGCATCCTGTATTGAATATGCAAACAAACTTGTGGCAAACGAAGATATAGAATATGTTGTTGATGCTGCATGAAAATTCTTGCTGACCATTGTGTATTTGGAAAAACTGTTCGCCTGCTGCAAAAGTCCGGACATGAGGTAATTTGTTTAAAAGACATTGCATCTGCTTCTTCCGAAGATGATACTGTTGCCTCATTAGCAGTTTTCCATAATGCGATTTTACTTTCCAACGATAAAGATTTTGCAGATATTATAAAATACCCTCCAAAAGAACACTCAGGTATAATCGTTTTACGGATTACTCCACAATCGGAAGGAATTGTCCATAATACACTGTTGAGCCTGCTTGCCTCAAAATCTTTAGAAGAAATACACGGCTCACTCGTTGTAATTCGCGGCAATAAAATCAGATTTCGCAAATAAGAAAATTAAAAACGCAGGACGTGGGAACGAACATTGCACACAAGAAGTTATATAGATTACCCTCCAGTAACTGAGATATTATTGTAATGTTAAAATTAAAAGACATGGGCATACAGTTCGGAAGTAAAAATGTAAAAGTCTAAAAGTTCAGAGGGCAACTATTGTCCTGAAGGAGAAACACAACGGAATCCGTAGAAGCTGTACCCGTAAGACGTCACGTACCCGGTGCGGTAAGACGACCATAAGAGGCGAGGACCCCTGCTCCAAGACCCACCGCGCACAACCTTATTACTACTATCATAATCACTACTTGTCCATTCCCATACATTTCCTGTTATATCATAAAGTCCATAGTTATTCGGCTTCTTCTGTCCTACAGGATGAGTTTTATCACCAGAATTTTTATCATACCATGAGTATGAATCAGCCATGCTTTCACTCTCGCCCCAATAAAATGTTGTTGTTGTCCCTGCCTTTGCTGCCTTCTCCCATTCCCATTCTGTTGGTAATCTCTTTCCTATCTTCTTACAATATTCATCTGCCTCAAACCATGTAACATTCTCTACAGGACAGTTATCACAACCTTTAAAATATGATGGATTCTTGCCCATCACCTGTTCATATTTCCTCTGTGTTACTTCGTATTTGTCCATGTAAAAAGCATTAATAACCATGCCTTTGAGTAAACCCGGCTCTCCTGCCATAAATTCTCCTGTAGGAATCAAAACCATTTCACCTTTATCTTCTGTTGCAGTAATATTCAGTTCTTCACTACTTTTTACATTTTTGTCATACATATTCATAGTTGATTCACACCATGTAAAATAGCAGTCTGGCATCAACTTATCAGAATTTAAACATGAGGCTATCTCATTCGCCATCCAGCCTTCCTTCATGATATTATATCTGCCTATCTGTAAAGATATATGATCCCCAACCAAATATCCCACCCGCATATCTTTATCCTTAGCATTGAAAATATAATTAAAGCATCCGGCTTTGCAATTAAACTTTAATTTATCATCCTTACACTCATCAGAATTAAATTTTACAGGCGAGGAATATTCCTCGCCAATCACATCAACTAAAAGCCCAAAAGGAACTACAACTTCTCCATTGTCTTTTTTCTTGGTTTTTTGGTTCTTGGTGGAATTATAAAGACTGATTAGTTTTTTTGAAATATTTTTGCATAGATCAACCTGGCTCTTAATAGATTTACCTGCTATTTGTTTGAGTATTTGTTTAGCCAAAGAGTCTTCTACACCATTTTTGAGTCCATCTCTACAGCCTTTTACAATATCCTCTTCAGATGCATAAACATTCTGATGGATAAATGATACTCCCACAAATGAACTTATAGCTATTACTATTAATATACACCTTTTTCATGATAACCTCTCCTATAAGGCATCAGATATAATTTTTAAACTAATATTATTAAAAATAGACCTGTAATAAAAGCAATTCCCATCCATTTATACGCCCACATTGCTCTTTCACCCCAGTATTCTTTTTCTCTTATAAGGCTCTCGTGGTTAACACTTTGTTCATTATTAAGTTTCTTTAACATGAGCAAATAATGAATACATAAAGCACCAAATATAATTGTTATGACTAAACACGTAAGTCCAACCTTACCATAATATAATGAGATATCGGCTCTATTCTTTAAAGCTATAGTTCCCCCCGAGATTGTCATAATTAAACGGATATAAGCAACTATAGATTCATCGTAGTTCCGAAATGACTCTTTTATTGCTCTCAAATCTATTTTTGGCTTCATTTTACTTTCCCACGAAAAGCTCTACTCTTAATAAATGTAGATTCAATGAACAAGAAATTGGTTTTCATTGTGCAAACTATATACTTATAAAATATTGCTGTCAATTGGAATTTTTTGAATTTTTTTGTGGGACATTAAGCATAGATTATACCAAACAAATGCCTGCCTGCAAACCACAACAGGATGGACTGACTATCCCCTTATCATTTATTCATCTTTGGATGTTTTTTCTCATATTCTTTAAGAGTCCAAAGAGCATATCCAACCATAATGATTACTCCTATGACTATAACTACAACGGCTTCCATTATTCTTCACCTCCTCTTTTTATGATAAAAGCAATAATCCATAATGTCGTTCCTATAAAGAACACAAAGGAAGCACCTATAAAAGCTTTTTGTTCTATTAACATAGTTATAACAGAGGCAATAATAAGACCGATTGACAGATCCTTTATGCTTTCTACTATAAAATCTCTCATTGTTAGTAACTATATATCTTTTGAGGCTAAAAATCAATATGACTAAACCTGTATGACTAAACCTGTATATTTATTTGACATGTATATTTATTTGACTTTTATAAGAATCTGTATAAGACTGAAATACAAATTAAAGAACAAAGACTTTATTTTAGACAGGATATACAGGATAAAAAATATTCAAAAATTAATCCTGTTAATCCTGTCAAGTTTTTATAATTTCCTATACTTTTAAAAAGGGAGGGATTTATATGGCATGGCAAGATGATTTTCAGATGAAAAAGGGCCCTGGAGGGCAGTATGAAATGCCTCAGTTTAAGATTCCAAAGATAAACCTGCCAAAGATAAGCTTCTCTGCATCCCTGATTATATTCATTATCATAATCCTCTGGCTGGTATTTGGCGGATACTATATTGTAGAGCCTGATGAGAAGGGGGTTGTCTTAAGATTCGGCAGTTATGTCAGGACTACCGATTCGGGATTTCATCTGAAATTTCCCCCGCCTATAGAGAAGGTCTATACACCAAAGGTTACAGAGGTTAAAAGGACAGAGGTAGGATTTCGGATTGAAGACCCTGGTCCCCCGGCAAGATACAGGGATGCCCTTGAGGAATCCCTTATGCTGACAGGGGATGAAAATATAATTGACCTTGATGTCGTCGCACAATACAAGATAATAGACCCTGTCAAGTATCTTTTTAATGTAAGGGGGCCTGCCGCTACTGTAAAGGCTGCTGCCGAGGCTGCAATAAGGGAGATTATAGGCAAATACAAGATAGACGAGGCGCTGACTGAAGGCAAATTTATGATTCAGGAGGAGACGAGGCTTTTGCTCCAGAAAATACTGGACAGATATGATTCGGGCCTCCAGATAGTAGCCCTTCAGCTTCAGGATGTCCATCCCCCGCAGCAGGTGAGGGATTCATTTAAGGATGTAGCAAGTGCAATGGAGGATAAGAATAGATTAATAAATGAGTCGCAGGGATACAGAAATTCAATAATACCCGAGACAAGGGGAAAGGCATCCCAGATTATAAAAGTGGCAGAGGGTTATAAAGAAGAGAGGATAAACCATGCGAAGGGTGACGCAGAGAAGTTTACATCCATACTGCAAGAATACCGCAAGGCAAGGGATGTAACAAGGAAGAGGCTCTACATAGAGACAATGGAAGAGGTTCTCACAGGTATAGATAAATATATTATTGAAGGAAAGACATCAGGTGTTCTCCCGCTTTTACCTCTGGACACCCTGAAACAGGTTCAAGGGAGGAGTCAAGCAAGGGTTCAGGGAAAGGAGGAAAAGCCATGAAAAAAATTCTATTATTGCTCATCGGGGCATTTTTAATATTCTTTCTCTTTTTAAATCCTTTTTTTATTGTATATCAGACCCAGCAGGTGATATTAACCCAACTGGGCAAACCGATGAAAACAATCTATGAGCCCGGACTCTATTTCAAGGTTCCAATGCTGCAGGAGACCCGTTACTTTGACAACAGACTATTAGATTATGATGCCTCACCTGCCGAGATACTCACAAAGGATAAAAAGAACCTCGTTGTAGATAACTATGCAAAATGGAGGATAAATGACCCGTTAAAGCTCATGCTCACTGTAAAAGATGAGATAGGTGCACAGGCAAGGCTTGATGATATAATTTATTCCGAACTGAGGATAGAGCTTGGAAGACATACACTCCATGAGGTATTGTCAGAGACGAGGGGAGAGATAATGGAGACAGTAACAAAGAGGACCAATGAAAAATTTATTGATTACGGCATAGAGGTAAGGGATGTGAGGATAAAGCGTGCCGATCTGCCAACTGAGAATGCAAAGGCAATATACGGCAGGATGCAGGCAGAGAGGGACAGGATTGCAAAACAGTATCGCTCTGAAGGGTCGGAGGAGGCAACGAAGATAAGGGCGGAGACTGACAGAGAGAAGGTTGTGCTTCTGGCA
>JACRGN010000280.1 GCA_016234205.1 Nitrospinota bacterium
ATCTTTCTTCTTTATCCTCCTGATAAGTTCAATGCCGTCTATCTTATCCATCTTCAGGTCTGTTATAATCAGATCAAACTTTCTCTTCCGCAGCTCTAATAATGCAGTCTCACCATTGCAGGCGGTCTGGACAAAAAAGCCATCACCTGTAAGTATCTTTGCGAGTCCATCCCTCGTAAAATCCTCGTCATCTACTATTAAAATAGAGCCTCTTTCCATATTAAAAAAGTTTCAAGTTTCAGGTCTCAAGTCTTGCAGCTTGCATCTTGCAACTTGCGACTATAATTTCTCTTTCACTGGCAGCATTACAGTTACCTCACACCCTTTTCCTTCTTCACTATTGACGGCAATTTCGCCATTATGCAGTTCAACAAACCTTTTTGCCACTGCCAGCCCCATTCCCATACCATCAGCCTCTGTAGAAAAGAATGGTTCAAATACCCTTTCAATATTCTTCTTTGATATACCATGCCCGCTATCAAGAAACCTGATACTGATGAATTCTCCTCTTAGATTATTATGTGAGTTGATGGCGGCTGTAAATTCCCCTCCGTCCGGCATCGCATGTATAGAGTTCTCAATAATATTTCTAAAGGACTGCTTTATCCTCCTTACATCTATATAAACCCTTTTTAAATCCTTCTCATAGTTTTTTAATACCTTTATCTTCCCCTTTTTCAACTGCTCTTCAAAAGTGTCCATTATACTGCTGACAACATCTGTTATCGCCCATTCCTTTAATTCAAGTTTAACAGGTTTTGAATAATCTAAAAGCTCCTGAATGATGAAGTCCATATCGCCTGTAAAACTTCTCAGGTTTTTTAGTATATCAAGACTCAACCCCTTCTTCTTTGCCTCAAGCTCCAGAAGGTCTATACCTGTGAGTATATTCTGGAGAGGATTCCTGACCTCATGAGTCACGCCTGCAACTATCTCACCCAGTGCCGCAAGTTTCCTTGAACCCTCCATCTGCCTCTCCAATCTCTTTTTTTCCGTGACATCCTTCATGTAATAGACCACCTGCTCTATCTTACCTTTTTTCCCCTTTACAGGAAAAGTCGATACCTCAAGTTCAACCGATGTCCCATCCTTCAATCTCCTCATACGGGTATAATTCACAGGCTCACCTGTATCAAAGGTCTTCGTCACATTGCATCCCTCACACCTCTTCCCGCCTTCTTCAAAGGCAATATAACATCTCTTCCCTATAAAATCTACCGGCGAGCTGCCGAAATATTTTGGGACACTTTTATTAATATTCTGTATTGTAAAATTCCTGTCTATCAGACATATACCGTCTGTTATGGCATCAAAGATTGCGTGCAGCTTGAAATTGGAATTTTTTATAATCTCCATCATCCTGTTTTTCTTTGTTATATCTCTTATTACAGACCTTGTCCCAACAGCCTTTCCATTTTTATCGTATATAACTGTTGCATTTATACTCACATCCATCACATCGCCGCTCTTCTTTACAAACTGCAGTTCCAGCCCCTTTATCTCTCCGCTGCGGAATAGCTTTCCCATCGCCTTCTTTCCTGCCTTTCTTGACTCCTCAGTCTGAATATCAAATACAGATTTCCCTATCAACTCCTCCTTTGGGTATCCGAGCATCTCTGCCTCGGTCTTGTTGCACTCAATTATTATCCCCTTCTTATTTATTGTGTGGTACATGTCAGGGGCATTTTCATAGAGGTCATAGTACCTCTCCTCAGATTCCCTCAGTCTCTCATTTAATCTGTTTATCTCTTTTAGTGTGTCGTCTAATTTTTCTTTTAGTTCCTTTAATTCGTTGGAACCTGTCTCTTTCATAAAATGCCCTTTAAATTTGTTTTTGTGTTAAAATATATACCAATGTCTGCATCCCGTCAAGCACCGATAAAAATTTGCCACAGAGGCACGGAGACACGGAGAAAAGATAAATAAATGGGACACGGATTTACACAGATAAAACACAGATAAAAATTATCTTCTTTTTAAATCTTAAAAAATCTGTGTTCATCTGTGTCCAAAATTAATCTTTTAATTTTTTTATTTTCTGTGCCTCTGTGTCTCTGTGGTTTCATTAGGTTTTTTGTTTTCGGGATTTGATTTGACTTTAATAAATGGATTTAGATATATTTAAAACCTTATAAATCGCTATAGAGGAGATTAATATGCCGGAATTAAGAAAAGACCCGATTGTCGGAAGATGGGTCATTATATCTACAGACAGGGGTAAAAGACCGACAGATTTTACTGTCCCCCCGCCAAAGGAAAATAGCAAATTCTGCCCATTCTGCTACGGCAATGAAGATAAGACACCGCATGAAGTCCTTGCATACCGCCCTGACGGTTCACATGCAAATACTGCAGGATGGAAACTGAGGGTTGTGCCGAATAAGTTTCCTGCCCTCCAGATAGAAGGGGGGCTGGACAAGGTTGGAGAGGGTGTCTTTGACAAGATGAACGGGGTGGGTGCCCACGAAGTAATCATAGAGACCCCAAATCACAAGTCAACGCTGGAGAATATGTCGGTGAAGGAGATTGAGGATATATTCTGGGCATTCAGGGACAGGACAATGGATTTAAGGAAAGACAAGAGATTTAAATATATCCTTATATTCAAGAATCACGGGCAGGAGGCAGGTGCATCCCTTGAACATACCCACTCCCAGCTCATAGCCCTCCCGATTATACCAAAACTTGTCGGAGAGGAAATAGACGGCTCTTTGAATCACTATAAGTTCAAGGAAAGATGCATATACTGCGATATCATACGGCAGGAGTTGTCTGACAGGAGCCGTGTAATAATTGAAAATAGAGATTTTATCACCATATCACCATTTGCCCCAAGATTCCCCTTTGAGACATGGATACTGCCGAAGGCTCATGACTCGTCATTTGAAGATGCCCAGAAACATGAGGTTGAATTCCTTTCAGTTATATTAAAGGATACGCTTTTAAGGATGGGGAAGATACTTAAT
>JACRGN010000288.1 GCA_016234205.1 Nitrospinota bacterium
CTTCTTACTTCTTGCTTCTTGTTTTTCTCTGTGCCTTTGTGCCTCTGTGGCTGAATTAGGTTTTTGTTCAGATATATGAACGATATAAATAAAGATATTGAATCTGCCATAACAGACCCGCAAACAGGACTCAATAATTTTGCATATTTTCTAAGACGGCTCAAGATGGGGATTTCATGCTCCCGCCGCCACAAAATACCTATAGTTTCAATAGTCATAGAATTTGATATACATGCAGAGTCTAAGGGTGAGCTTTCAGCAGAAGAAAAAGGTTCTGCCTTAAAGTTAATCGGAAATATAGTAAACAGCTCAATCAGGTGGGATTCAGACCTTGCAGGACGCATTGAAGAAAATAAAATAGGGATTGTCCTCATGCAGTGCAAGAAAGAAGAGGCGATGATAATAGTTAATAGGATTCTTGATAACTTTAAGAAGAGTAATCCGCTGACTAAAAAGGATGGCAGCAGGATAAATATAGCATTAAAAATGGGACATATATTTGCTGACCTTTCGCATGATTCCCTATCCCTTATGAAAGAGGCTGAAGAAAATATGGTTGTCAATGAAACGGTATGATATTCCTTTTAGACCCATACAAACAAACCAACTTCAAGATGCGGCAGTGCCTCAAATCTATTGGATACGACGATAAGAGTATCATTGACTTTTCCGACCCTCAGATTGCCATTGAAAAAGCCCACCATGAATTAGATTTAGGTAATTCTATTGAGATGATTGTAGCAGACATCTATTTTAAGGGGGACTATACCAGTCTTAAAGTTTTAAAAGAGTTTGACCCCTATCCAGCCTTGTGGAAGACACCTTTTATCCTCTATACAAATGAGACAGATAAGAGTGTTATAGAGCAGTATTCAAGGTTTGCAAAGCATATCCCACTGCTTTATATATTAAAGACCAACAATGAGGCTGCAATTATAAAGATACTATCTAATCTATCAAAGACAATTGAAAAAAATATTATTTACATTGATGCAGAGTTAAAGGTTAGAGATATTATTGAACATGGCGATGCTGAAATGATTCCCGGAGTAATTACAGATTTTGGCAAAATCAAATGGGAGAAAAAGGGTATTCAGGGGTATCGCCTGGATGCATTGGTAGGTGAGCTCTACTTTGAGTTCTGGAAAAAGGGAAATAAAAAGGTAAAGGAGATAGAGGGAAGATTATCATCTATGCCAAGGGAGACTTCTGCCTATGATAAAGTAAGGGCGGAGCTTACCGAAGAGGGCAAGAAAAATAATCCGTTTCTAAAGATGGCAGAAGATACTTTAATTACTGCATATAATGATAATCCTGATTTCTGGAAGACGAACTATATCCTCTATGAGCTTTCTATTGAGAAGGGGGATTATAGAACTGCTAAGGGATACCTTATGCATTTGATTAAAATGTTCCCCGAAGAATTTAACTACTCTTATCAGCTTGGCCGCATATATGCAATGGAGAATGAGTATAACAAGGCAATGGAGTATTTTGAAGACGCATCAAAAAAGGCACTGGGTGAAGGACTTGCAGGGATAAGTGAAGAGGATATTATTGATATTACAAATGAGTCAATGAAGATGGCTCACAAGATACTTGTAAAATCTAATGCCTCAGACTTTACTGATTTAAAGAAGATAAAGGAAGATTCAGAGGAGCATTTTCTGCTTAATATTATAAAAAAGAATAATGCCCAGGTAAGGACAGCCTTATATCAATTAAGCAAGAAGCCTGTTGAGGATAAGGCATTGCATGGAGATTATCAAAATAAGATTGCTGTTACATTCAGGAGGAGTGGAGACCATGTTATGGCAATGAATACATATCAGGAGGCGATCAAGCTTGACCCTGAGAACCCGATTATAAGACTAAACTATGCTGCTTGTCTTGCCTTATTGAAGCTGTTTGACCAGGCAATGACAGAGACTTTAAAGGCAAAGGAATATAATAGAGATGATATTGATGAAAATGTAATAAAAAAGGTCATATCCCTCATTGAAGATAAAGATGTTGAAGGGATTAAGAGAATACTTGTGTAAAAATGAAAAATGCAAAGTGCAAAATGCAAAATTTTGGAAAAAACCATTAATTTTTAATTTTTAATTTTCTCTGTGGAGGTTTGGGTGATAAAACAGGATGAAGTATTAAAGGCATTGAGTAAGGTTATGGACCCCGATTTGGGGAAGGATATAGTCTCCCTTAATTTTGTAAGGGATATTCAGATTGACGGCAGTAGGATTAGCTTTAAGCTTGTCCTTACAACTCCTGCATGTCCTCTGAAGGCAAAGATAGAAGGGGATGCAAGGGCTGCGGTATCATCTATAAAAGGTGTAAAAGAGATTGTAATTGAGACAGGTGCGGAGGTCCCATCTGCAAAGGCACTCCCTGAAAAGGAGAGTATAAAAGGTGTAAAAAATACTATTGCTGTCGCAAGCGGCAAAGGCGGCGTGGGGAAATCTACAGTAGCAGTAAATCTTGCGGCTGCACTTGCGAACAGTGGGGCTAATGTGGGACTGCTTGACCTTGATATTTATGGACCGAGTATTCCTACGATGATGGGGATTAATGAGCCTATTCAGATGAATGCAGAAGGGAAGATGAAGCCGGTCGTAAATTATAATATAAAGATGATGTCTGTTGGGTTTGTTCTTGAAGAAGATGCCCCTCTGATATGGCGAGGTCCGTTGGTAATGCAAATCGTAAAGCAGTTTTTAAAAGATGTAGAGTGGGGAGAGCTGGATTATCTCGTAATTGACCTTCCGCCAGGCACGGGTGATGCGCAGTTGACTCTGGCACAGACAATTCCTCTCACAGGCTCGGTTGTTGTTACTACACCACAGGATATTTCACTCATTGATGCGAGAAGGGCGATACAGATGTTTGAAAAGGTTAATGTCCCGATTCTTGGAATAGTTGAGAATATGAGTTATTTCTTATGCCCTCATTGCGGTGAAAAAACAGAGATATTCAGTTCAGGGGGAGGAGAGAAGACGAGCCAGAAGTATAATGTTCCTTTGATAGGGAAAATTCCGATTGATACTGAAATAAGGGTAGGGGGAGATGCAGGTAAGCCTATTATTATCTCAAACCCGAAGTCACCTCAATCGGTTGAATTTATAAACATTGGTTGTGCAGTAGCATCAATGATAAGCATACTGGATATGAAAGAATAAAAGAAAAAGATTAAGGAGAATGGAGAAAAGGAAGAAAAGGAGAAAAAAGAATAAAGCATTAAAATCTTTTTCTCCATCTCTCCATCTTCTTCTCCCTTTCTCCTTATATGTTTTTTATAATTTCCTGTACATTAAAAAATTCCTTTGAAGGATTAGAATAATGTATAATGATGCAGAGGTTTAAACATGAAAGAATCATTGAGATGCTTAAATAATGCAAAGGAGATACTTAAATCTGTTTCTATAGAGAATAATATTTACATAGATATTAAGCCTGTAAGAAAGGCTTTTTCTACTGCCTATCTTGCTATATTAGAGGCGATAAATGAGTATCTCGTAACGAGAAAGGGTCTTACTAAGAAGGAACTTCCAAAATCAGTGGATGCATATAGAGATGCATTACGGAAGCATATAGCTATTCATAATGGAAAGCTGATGAGGGAGTTTGAAAATCTCTACGATGCCTTGCATATAGCAGGATACTATAGAGGGTTAATCTATGATGCCCGTGCAGTTAAAGACTATCTAAAGGCTGCAAAAGAATTTATTTATAAGATTCATTGATTATTCCCTCTCCCTTTATGGAAGAGGGGTGGAGCCTGCCCCCGAAGTATTTATCGGGGGGTGAGGGGTAAATAATATGGCATCCACATTTCTTAATGTTATGCTTTTTAGCAACAAACAATAAATTTTAATAAGGAGTAATGTCAGTTATGAAGCAAATGGAAAAATTAATCTTAAAAGAAACAAAAGGGCTTCCTCCTAATGCAATAAACGAAGTATTGGATTTCATACAATTTATTAAGAAAAAGAGAGTAAAGAAAAGACGAGAAGATATATTCAAAGATAGTTTAAGTTTAGAATTAAGCTTACTGGATAAAAGAGAATTGTCCCACTTAGAAGAAGAATTTAAAGATTACAAGGAACTATATCCACATGAAAAATAGTTTTGTAACAGATACAATGGCTTTAATTTTAAGACTTGAAAAAAGGAAATTAAACCGGAAGGTAAAAGCTATTTTTGAAAGTGCTGAGAATGAAGATGGAGAAATAATTATTCCAGCAATGGTTTTAGCAGAAGTCGGGTATTTGGCAGAAAGGAGGAAAATTGAGGCGAGCTTAAATGAAGTTAAAAAATATTGTGCAAAATATGAATCGGTTGTTATCGAACCGATAACTGAAGAGGTAATTGAAAAGGCTTTTGAGATTGACGATATTCCAGAACTACATGACAGGATTATTGCAGGAACCGCATTGAAGAAAGGATTTACACTTATCACTAATGACCCAATCATTTCATCTTCAAGATTTGTAGAAGTTATTTGGTAATATAGAAGAAAAGGGGTCAAGAAAAAGGGTCTTGAATTATAAGAATTTGTTATTCTTTTAAGTCGCATTAAGCGGGTTGAATATTAAGTAAATATGATAAGATTCATTGATTATTCCCTCTCCCCTTGTGGGAGAGGGGCGGAGCCTGCCCCCGAAGTATTTATCGGGGGGTGAGGGGTAAATAATATGGCATCCACTTTGCAAAGACAGAATTATCCATTAATGAAAAATCTATGCCCCCAGAAAAACCCTCTCAAAATAAGTCTGTCAAACGGATGTCGATTTATCAATCCCCTATTCTGCTCCTCATCATACTCTCTTTCCTGATTTTTATTACCGAGTCCTTTGTAATGTTTCTTTTATCATTTCTGCCTTCACTTTCTACCTCTCCACGGGCTTACTTCTTAGATGCTGCCCTTCTGATAATTCTGCTCTTTCCGGCCCTTTACATCTTCATGCTGAGTCCCCTCATAAAGGCACGCGATGAGCTTGAAATGCAGGTCAAAGAAAGAACTGCTGAGCTTCGTGATAATGAGAAACGTTATCGCTCCCTCTTTGAGCAGTCGCCTTACGGTATCGTTATTGTAGATACAGAGACAGCAAAGGCTGTTGAATTTAACGATGTGGCACACAACCAGCTCGGTTACTCCCGTGAGGAGTTTGCAGGACTCCGTGTAAGCGATTATGAGGCAAAGGAGAAGCCTGAGGAGACAAAGTCGCACATTGAGAAGGTATTGCGTGAAGGGAGGGATACCTTTGAGACCACGCATAAAACAAAGGAGGGAGAGATAAAGAATATCTGGGTATCAGTCCAGAAAATAGAGATTTCAGGCAAGCCCTATTTTTACGCCATCTTTCACGATATTACCGAAAGAAAACGAGCAGAAGAAGAGATAAAAACATTAAAAGGATTGATACCCATCTGTGCCTCCTGTAAAAAGATAAGGAACGATAAAGGTTATTGGGAGCGGATAGAATCTTATATCAGAAAACACTCGGATGCGGAATTTACCCATACTATATGCCCGGAATGTGCAAAAAAATTGTATCCTGATATTTATGGCGGGTGAACAGATGAACAAAAAGCAGGTAATTGAAGATTGAAGATTTGTAAGAATTTCTACTTTACTTTTTTGTCTTAATAGTAATAGTATATAAATAAGTGAAAATTAAGGATATGCCAATTGTCTTAAAAAAAGATGCAAAATATACATATAGCGATTATCTGACATGGCCCAATGATGAGCAATGGGAGATAATAGATGGAAGGGCTTATAATATGAGTCCTGCCCCAAAGATAAGGCATCAAAATGTTGTAAGCAATTTTCATATTGCCCTGAAGACTTTTCCTGATAATAATTGCTATACTGGCATTGCACCAACAGATGTGGTATTTGATGATTACAATGTTGTCCAGCCCGATGTGTTTATTGTGTGCGATAAAAGTAAAATTCTTGAAACCCATATTCGTGGTGCACCCGAATTGATAATTGAGGTAACATCTCCCGCTAATGAGGTAAAGGATAGAAGAGAAAAAAAATCCCTTTATGAGAGATTTGGAGTTATTGAATATGTAATAGTGTTCGTAGAAGAGGAGTATTTAGAGCGATATATTTTAAAGGATAATAAATATACCGGACCTGAGATTTATAACCGTGATGAAACCCTAAAATTGGTAACTTTGCCGATAGAAATCAACATCATGGCAATTTTTAAGGGAGTATAAGTTATATGGCATCCGATTTGCAAAAACAGACAGACAGACAGACAGACAGACAGACAGACAGAATTATCCATTAATGAAAAATCTATGTCCCAAGAAGAACTTCCCAAAGATGAAACTGTCAGTCAAAGGGCAATTTCTCGATCGCCCGTTCTGCTTTTCCTCATACTAATTTTCTCTATTTTTGTTTCCGAGTTTTTCATAATGCTCATCTTTTCTTTCCTGTCGCTTCCTTCTTCTGAGTGGCTTTACTTCTTAGATGCCTTTTTGCTTGTGGTTCTGCTTTTCCCTGCACTCTACATTCTTATGCTGCGTCCCTTAACAAAGGCACGAGATGAGCTTGAAATAAGGGTCAGGGAAAGGACTGCCGAGCTTGAGAAATCAAATGAGAGATTACAAACAGAAGCCATTGAACATAAACAGGCAAAGGATAAACTCAGGGATTCGGAGGCACGTTACCGCTCACTCTTTGAACAGTCGCCTTACGGTATCCTTATTGTAGACCCTGAAACAGCAATGCCTGTTGACTTTAATGATGTAACACACAATCAATTGGGCTATTCAAGAGAGGAATTTGCAAGGCTCGGTGTTTCTGATTATGAGGCAAAGGAAAAACATGAGGAGACAAGGGTGCATATAGAAAAGGTATTGCGTGAAGGGAGGGATACCTTTGAGAGTCTCCATCGCACAAAGAGTGGTGAGATA
>JACRGN010000285.1 GCA_016234205.1 Nitrospinota bacterium
ATAGGTTGACTCCTTTAATTCAGTAATGGTCTCCAACAAATCCTCCTTCCTGTTCCATGTAAGAATCACTACACTCACCAACGGATTTTTCATATACTTTTATTATTCCCTATTAATTATCTCCGCCCCGCCTCTGCCGCTGAATATTGAATGGTCCATGTTATAGTATTACCACTCGCCAAATCTGAAAACTGTGATAATATTATTCTCTCTTAAAAACTTGTGAATTATATCAACCTTTCGCTGCCTTTCCCTCTCAAAGATTATATAACCATATTTAATATCCAATAAATCACTGACAACTATATCAGATGCCTTTTGAATAAATTTAATTTTTAACAGGTCATCTATTACCCTTTCTATAAGCCCTTCATTGCCAATTTTTTTAAATTTAGAATATGAGATTTCTGCAGTAATGGAACTCTTTCCCTTCGGCACTACATAAGGCGATGCATTACTCTGGACAAAGAGCCTTTGAAAAGCAATATCTTTCTCAGGGTAGTATATCCATGTCTTTTCCGTAATCTCAGGATGGTTTATACCGAGATTCACACAGTAAACAGATGTAAATTCAAGCTCCTCCGCCGCCTTTTTTACATTTTTGGGAACCTTGTTGCATAAGGAGATAAGCTCCGGAAGCGGCAGAGATGATATAACTTTTTCATATCCTATCTCCCTTTTATTCCTGACTCCAGACTCCCAACTCCCGACTCCCGACTTTACAGTAATCACCTTCTCTCTTAAATCAATTGAAACAACCTCTGAGTCAAGTAAAACCTCTGTCCTTTTAAGGTGGGGAATGAATGAATCAGCAAATGCCTGACTACCACCTTTTAAGGGATAGGCAAATGTAGAATTGGGACCAAATTCCCCCCTGCCCCCCTTTATTAAAGGGGGGTGTGGGGGGATTAATGCACCCTCTATCACCTCATTAATATCAGGCATCATAACCCTGTCTGAAATCCACTCGTATGTCATCCTGTTCAATGGAAACGCCCAGACTTTCTGATTATACGGTTTCATAAAATGCCTCACTATCCCATCACCAAAAGTAGCATCCATCCATTCTTCAAAATGTCGCGGCACCCTCCCGTTTCCATTATCCTGAGCTTGTCTAAGGGTCGCATCTATTAGTCCAATTATGCAGTCCATGATTACATCCTTTGGAAGTCCGTATGTATTAGCCTGAAACGGATAGCGGGTATAGATATTTTTTGAATAGACCCATGCATCCCTATTTTTAAAGTTTATATTATCCTTGAGTAACTTCTTAAACAGTTTAGAAGCATATCTGTCCTGAGTGAAAAATATATGTCCTGCATAATCAAATATAAAGTCATCTATCTCCATTGACCTCGCCAGCCCTCCCACCCTATCCTCCTTCTCAATAAGGATAGACTTTCCCTTCAGATGATAAGCCGCTGAAAGCCCCGCAGGTCCCGCACCGAGAATTACCGTATTATTCATAATGTCTCAACTCCTTAACTCTTTTATACATATCTTCTGCAACCCTTTCCCATGTCCTCTCTCTTGATAAATCTATTCCTTCTGATATTCCTTTTAAATCAGGCGATTCTGTCTCCCTCTCAACATGCTTTATAAATGAATCGGAATCATGCCCTATTTTTATTATATGACTATAAAATTCCACCATGTCAGGAATTGGAGTAGAGACTATAGGCTTCCCTGCTGCCATGTATTCAAGCGCCTTTGTGGGATTGATTTTCTCCGTCAGCAGATTTTTCTTAAAGGGCATTATACATACATTAAAATATTTCATATATGCAGGGAGTTCTTCATATTTTTTTCCGCCAAGATAGAAGATATTTTTCATATCCGGCAATTCATCTTTTCTTACACCAACAAAGGGACCAATAAAAACTATTGACCATTCAGGATGGGACTCCGCCATTCTTCTTATCAAATCATAATCAAGCCTGTCGTCAACAGCACCAACATAACCAATAAGTGGGTAAGAAATATCTGCCATTTCACCAAGAAATGTTCTTTTTCTGTCATTGCGAGCCAAAGGCGAAGCAATCCCACTTTTTGAGATTGCTTCGTCGCTAACGCTCCTCGCAATGACATTTTTATCTTGTGCCTTTGCGAAATGAGAATAATCAACACCACATGGGGAAAAAAACGAATTTGAATTAAACTCTCTTTTCCCCTCCCACAACTTTTTTGTCCCCGTAAAGACAACATTGCATTTTTCAATCAGCATCTTCTCGTCTTCATCAATGCCTTTAGGTGCACCGTTAAATTTACTATGCTCATCCATGATGTCATAAACAACGAATTTCTCCTTCAGTCTTCCCATAAGATAGATTGACTTTGGTGTATAAAACCACAAGATTAAATTTTTAAACCCCAGACTCCATATCTTCATCTTTATCCTGATAATCATCAGAATTTTATTTAAAAATGAAATAATCTTTAATCTCTCTGCAAATGGGAAGATAAGCGGAAAAAAAATTGTAAGATTCTGGTTTACCTTAAAATCCCTCTTATCCTTTCCCCACCTTTTTCTGTCCCTCAAATAAAAACGGATATCAAGGGGACGGACATATAATATACGGCAGTATTTGGACAACCGGCTCATTATATGATTCGGCCTCTGCCACCTTGTCTCATCCCAATACAGATTGGCGCTACAAACTATGTCAAGTGATGGTTGCAGGTTGCAAGTTGCAAGTTGCAAGTCTTGAATCATATTACTTGAATCTTGAATCTTGAATCTTGAATCTTTCATTAGAATGTAAATACCTCCCTATACATATCTATAACCTTTTCCCACGCATACTCTCTCGCCCTCTCAATTCCCTTCATACCCATCTCTGTCCTCAAACTTTCATTTTCTATAAGCAGAGCTACCTTTTCAGTAAATCCATCCACATCTCCATTTTCAACCAGAAACCCTGTCTCACCATCCACCACAATATCTTTAAGTCCGCCTACCCTGCTGGCAACCACTGGCTTGCCGGATGCCATTGCCTCAAGTGCCACAATCCCAAAAGGCTCTTCCCACTTAGAGGGGATAACGCAAATATCTGAAAAATCATAAAGCCTGTAAATCTCATCAAATGGCACCCAACCTGTTGATTCTATCCCCTCCTCTGTAAAATCAAACTTACTCGTAACTAAAAGTCTTATATTCTTATGTTTCTCTTTTAAATCCAAGAATGCCTTATGAAGTGTAGAAAACCCTTTGGCAGGGTCGCTTACCCGACCATTCATAAGAATTGTATTTTGTTGTTCGTGGTTCGTTGTTCGTAGTTCGTTGTTAGTAAATCTTTTTATATCAATTCCAGTAGGTATAACAGCAATACTCTTATTTTTTATAAAATTTGATAGTATCTCTTTCTGAAAATTATTATAGACAATAATAGTATGAGCATTATTCAACCCATTTATAAGAATTCTTTCATAATCATCAGAAAATATGTCCGCCTCTCTCAATTCCAGATATATAGGCTCACCTGCATTTGTCCGTAGTTTATCTTTTAAACATATCTCGCATTCATCTCTATTATTCAGGTATGTGTTTTTACAAGCCTCCCCGTCTTTATTTAAAAGTGTGCATCTCGGACACAGGAGCCCATAGGCATAGAACCTCCAGATTGTCTTATACTTATTTAACCTCTCAGCAACATAAGGCTTAAATGAATACATATCCCCAAGAAAAACGAATTCAGGTTTATAGTTATCCACCGCCTTGCTTATAATATTTGGAAAATCTAATTTATTATACTGGGATAACTTTATAGGTATCTGAACAATCTTAAATTTCATATTTCCATTGCCATTTACAAGCCCTGATGGGAAGAAAAGTTCGTCTTCTACCAATGGCAGAAAGAATGTAACCTCAAAACCCTTTTCAGTAAGTCCATTCATAAGACCCATTAAGTCAACCGCAGAACCGCCTGTGGGGGGCCAGGAGAAAAAACTGTCAATAACGGCAATCCTACGATTAGGAAATGAAGGGTTCGAGGATTCAAGGGTGTGAGGATTCAAGAGAAAATCACCTGACCCCTTGACCCCTTGACCCCTTGACCCCTCATATAACCCCCTAAATGCCTCCATCTTTTCTCCCTTTTTGTATAACCTGACTATCTCAACTCCCTTTGTTTCAAGCTCTTTTATTCCTTTATATATTTCATCCTGATACTCGTAAGAGGAGATGATAATACCCAAATTGACGATGGGCGATTGACGATTAACGATTTGTATTGGCGAATATACTTTGTAGCCCAGAAATCCCTCCCTCTGCTTAATCTCAGACTTATCAATAAAAGCCAACAACCCCTCTTTCATATATATATGTTTCAATAACTGTGCAGAATGCTCCCCCGCACCATAGATAAAGAAATTCACCCTCCTCTTTTGCCACTCCTCTATCTTTGTTTTCGCATCTATTACAAATTTTTTAAATACTTCCGATTCGTAGAACATAACTTATTTTTTTATGAAAAATCACTTTTCTCTATTCTCCTCAAAAGCATTTAAAAGCCTTTCGACCCAAACCTCTGTCAGTAATGATAAATCGCCTGTATCAGCAATATGTAAAGCATTTAGATATCCTTCTTTTCCTTGAGGGTCAACAGAAGCCGTCTCAGCAGGCGGAAGTTTTAGACTGAAAAGTGTTGCGGACAGTAAAATTCTGCCGACCCTGCCATTGAAATCCTTAAATGGATGAATCCACTGAAACCGCCAGTCTGCAAATGCAAGGGTCTCTGAAATCTTCTCTATGTCTTTTTGCCCTTTAACAGATGACAGCCTCGCAGATAAGTCTTGACAGTATAAACGGATATGAACGGGGACTTCGTAATAAGGCGGGGGTATATGTGTGCCAACCTGTACATTTACATCTCTGAACCTTCCAGCCCAATCAGGAAAAAGCGACCCTCCTATTTCATTGTGAATCTTGCATATCCATTCGGGAGTAACAAGAATAACTTCGGGAGAGCCATTAATAATTGTTTCTATGGTCTTTGCAACCGATACGGCAAGAATTTCAGCAACTTCAGAATATGTCTTTCTTCCCTGTGCTGTATCAAAATAGCGGGTTGAATCTAACGGACGGGTGCTGTCTTCTCCTTTTTGAGGAGTTCCTTTAGGCGGACCATACTCACCGGCTCCTTCTCGAATTCCATAGATTTTACCACCCAGTCCAGAATCTTTTTTCTGTATGCCTTCCTCAGGGAGTTTATATCTGCGTGACCTTCCTGCCACTCTTGAAGTTTTTTCTGGGCTTTTTTTATCTCTGTTTTTGTCATTTGTTTTTACCTCACACTTATTCTGCCATTTGTCGACAGTTATGGCAATAGGATTTATTTCCTGCCGACAGACCTTTGTCTCCTTATCATCTCTTTTCTTATGAGCTTTTCCAGAATTTCTCAATTTAGTCCCTCTCCCCACACATCTGCAACAATCTTTTCAATCCGACTTTCTGCCTATTGGCGCAAAAACAAACTTCTATACCATCATATGGCTATGAGAATAGGCTAACCTCATTTTATGCCATTCCAAGATTTTATCCTATTACAAATCTCTTTTATTCTTTCGGTTAAGTCAAGGGCAACAATATCCTCCTTAGTAAAATTCTGACAACCTTTTTCAGCAAAAAGAACTTTGTTTTTTAAGAAAGCTTTGCCTTCCCCATTTTTTATAAGATTAATGTATTCGCTAAATTCTTGATATTGACCCACTTGTGATATTGTTTCTGTAGAATAAAGTTTACCGATTACAGCATCCGAAATATAGTTTTCTATTTCGCGTCCTTTTGTAATCCAGCATAATCCACTGATATTTTCAATTTCCGAATTAATTCTAAGTTTGGTTGAATTAATAGGCTGTGTCTCATCGCTTTTATCACTATCTATCACTATTATTGCGTTACGATTGACTTTTAGAATGTTGAGCCAGTTATTGTCAGCCACATCAGGCTCTTGTGCCGATAAATGAGCAAGTAGCCTGCCACCGTAAAATACACATTGATAATGAGTGCCTTCCGAAAGCTTGCCTTCAGAGCAAAGTTCAATCCATCTGTTCAAATATAAACGATCTGAAGGTCCTTCAACCCAGATGACCCCATTGGCTTGTAGCAAATCGCTTGCCCTTATATCTAAATCATCAAGAATCCCTCTATTTTCAATATATGTTTTTACAGTCCTGACATTCGCCTTTTCGCCATCATGTGTAACATGGAGTATTTGTGCATTTTCATCTCGACTAAACATATCAATCGCAACATTGGAGTGTGTTGTAAAGAAGAAGGTGCAGCCCTCTTTTATGGCTTTATCACGCAAGTACAAGAGAAGTCTCCGGAGTAAAGCTGGATGGAGATTGTTTTCCAAATCTTCAAAAGCAAATATGTATTGGTTTAGCTCTTTTTTTTCAGTATGGGGCAGCAAATACAGAAAGCAAAGAACAAGTATTATTGTTTTAAATCCGCTGCCAGTGTGTGTCAGAGAAATTATTCCTTTATTGTTTTCTTCTAAATAAACCTCCCAAATGTTGTTTGACTCCCGACAAAGAATATCGGTAAAAGATGTATCTGGATTACATATATTATTTAATTCTTTGAGCAGCGTTTTTTTCACCAACTCACTTGGTAATCCAACTTTATTGATAAAGTTTTTGATGACATTCGTTGCACCTTGAGCACTTTCCTTAATATATAGATTGTCGTCGTTCGGTTCAGGCAAAATATTCCGTTCGGCAAAAAGGCGCTTAAAAATTTTTCCATTCAGTTGACTTTTTTTCTGGGCGAGGTTATTCGCTTCAGCAGGAAATGGAATAGACGGCTTAATTTCTAATAAAGTGTTGTTACTATTATTTCCAAGTTGCCATTTTATAGATTTCCCAATCCATTGTTTCCCATATTCCCAATGACTTCTTCCTGGAATCCCGCCGCCACTCGTATTCTCATTAAAAACTCTTCTTAAATCATTTTCAGTTAACAAATCTTCTAATATTATTGCTGATTGGCGATTTTTATGCCAAAGATGTATCGGAACATTGACGCTCTCAGTTGTTACATATTGGATTATTTCCAAGAGAGTGGATTTGCCAGAATTGTTCCGGCCAATGATAATGTTCACCGGCAGAATATGTTCAAAGCCTTGTTCATCAGCACCAAAACATTTGTAGTTTTTGATTTTTACTGAATGATCTTTTAGAGATTGTGACATATTTATATTCCTACAGCTAAAGAGTTTTTAATTACTCCGTTTACAATCGAACTGTTATAGTCCTTCAATTACCTTTAAACTTGTCCCTGCAAGTATTAAGCAGGGATCAGTATCTGTAGCTTCGTTAATTCTTGGCATAGTCGTTTAGTCGGTCTGCCTTGATATATCAACAATCTCCCAATGCCCGCCTTTGTCAGGACCAATACGTTTGAGAACGCCTTTTCCTCTTAGTCTGGTTATATGGTATTTTATGCCGTCTTCAGTTATTCCGATAAGCATCGCCAGTTCTTTTTGAGTAACATCAGGTTTATTTGTGATTGCTTCTACGATTTTCTGGGTAGTTTTCTGGGTAGTTTTCTGGGTAGTTTTCTGGGTAGTATCTTCCGCTACCTTTTCTACCCGTTTTTCATCCAACCCTTCAGTAACTGGTCTTTTAAAGATAATGGTGTAAAAACCTGTCTGCCTAATTCCGGGCGCAGGGAGTTCTGCCGCTGCCATTGTCTCTTTCATTCTCCTGATGCCTGTGCCTGCCAGCTCTACCTTGTCCATCCTGAAAAACATATCTGCTATCCGTTCATTTCTTCTTACGGAAATTTTTCCGAAATCGCTTTTCTTTGCACCCGGGAAAATGCCGGGGTTTATTATTTCTACCCTGTCGTCATATAATTCTACCATCAGGCTTGTGCCTCTTACGCTGTAATCGCGATGGATTATTGCATTTGCTACAGCCTCACGCAAAGCCTCTAATGGAATCTCATAAATGTCTTTCCGATTTATGCCCTTTATCTCACTCCGGCGGTTAAGATGTTTTTTCAAAAACATTACAGCGGAATTGAACTGAGTAAGAAGGTCGTCCTGCACATCCTGCCTGTCATAGATGTGCACACGGTCTTTTCCTTTAAATGCAATCATGGTCATTTGCGACTGAAGTATAAAATTGCGTAGATTTTTAGCGAAGAAAAGCACACCTGCATTAGTAATCTTATCATCATGTGCCATGCTTAAACTTGCGAGAATATCACGTGAAACTACTCTTTTTATATCGATACCTGCCTCTTTCAGGAAATTCCGTATCTTTTCCTTTGATATGTCATCCCAAGTAACATCTTTGTTGACTTTTTCTTCAAACGACATTGCCTCATGTTCCTGAAACATTACTCTCAGTTCATGATTGGTCATCTTCTGCGTTGTTCCGTCAAGCCTTCTGAAATATCCTGAACTGCAACTGTATGGTTTTTCATCCCCTTGAGGTGTTTCGATTATAGCAATGTCATGGACTTGCTTTATCTTAACGGTAATCGGAGGTTTGCAATTCCTTGCAATAGAATTGATGCGAGCCTTGAGATCATTTGTCATTTTCTCTCCGCTGACTGTCCGGTTATCTCTAACGCCAAGAATAATAACCCCGCCCTTTGTGTTTGCAAATGCTACAATGTCTTCATCAATCCGCGGCGTAAAATGCTCTTTAGATTCAACGGAGAGCCCTTCACCTTCTTTAATAAGTATATTTATCTTTTCAATTTCTTTCATTGGCATAATGCTTTTAAGCAAAGGTGGTCGCAATTTGCGACCACCTCATCTTGAAATCACAGAGTCATTTTTCTCCCTTGACCTTATTGCCCCTTCCCTCGCAAGACCTACAATTGAGAGGGAGACAAACATCTTACTGTGGTAATCACTTAATTTTAGTAAGCCTTTAATCTCGCCTGATAGTTCCTTCACACTCTTTTTCCCGTCAATCCTATCCCACAAGAGATTTGAGGTCTGGATATAGGTGTCAATCATATCCTCTGTCCAATCAAATAACGCCTGAAGCGCCACCTCAAGAAATTTTATAGGGCTGCCCCTATTTCCATTTACCTTGACAGGGACATCATTTAAGAGGCTATGTGGTATAAAATTTATCCTCTGGTGTATATAATTAGAAAGGTCATCAATAAAAACTTCTCCTAACTCTTTTGCATCCCTTTCAAAGTCTGTTTTTCTGTGCGGAGTTGATGCCTGACCAAGCCTGCTGTCTGCTAAAAATGCTGTATTCTTACTATTGACTTCATTTAGAAACACCTGTTTCTGATAATAACCTGTAATTGTCTCTCCGGGATTGAAGAACATATGAGTATAAAGCGGGGCAATCCCTGCCCTCTCCATATTCCTGCTCGCCTCTGCCATCTCCTCTATTCCTTCACCCTTCCTTACCAATTCCGTTGAGTCCTCTGTAAAACTCTCTATCCCGATTTCCATGCCGACACAGCCTGCCTCTCTCATTAAAGGAAGGATATCCTTATGCTTATTAATATGGGAAGCGCGGGTAAGGCCACACCAATTTACCTTTAGCCCTCTTTTGATAATCTCATTGCACAATTCTGTAATGTGACTTCTCTTCATCATGAGGTTGTCATCCCAGAAGTGAAACTGATTTATATTGATTTTTTTTATAGCCTCTTCCATCTCATCTACAATTTTAATATGCTTACGCCATCTTACCTTTCTATCCCACATTAGTGGAGATGAGCAGAATGTGCAGGTGTAAGGACATCCCCTTGAGCCTATTATGGGTAATCTAAGTCCGCCGGTTACATGCATTGGAGAGTTATACTGTTTTATATCCCCTGCCAATTCCCATCTTGGGAAGGGGATTGTATCAAGGTCTTTTATATAATTCCGAGGAGGGTTAATAACAAGGGACGATTTATTTTCTCCATTTCTGTAAGCTATACCCTTTAAGCCGCTTAAACTGTTCAAGCTGTTCAAGCCGTTTAATCTGTTTGAACGGTTCTTTACTATATTGACAATCTCACAGAAGGTCTCCTCTCCTTCATACATAACTGCATAATCACAATATTTAACTGCATCTTCAGGGCAGACAGTTGGATGGACGCCGCCATGTATTAAAAGTGCATTTGTATTACTCTTTATGAATTCGGAGAGTTTAAATGCAATAGGAGACTGTGCTGTCCAGTAGCTTATACCAATAATATCCCATCTTTTCTCCATAATCCTTTGATACATCTCGTCAAGACACAGATTTTTAATCTGCCCATCTATAATCTCAACATTGACATCAGAAAATTTATCCATCACATAAGCTGATAGATATAGCAGATTCATAGGCAGAATCTTCTTATGCCTCTGGTTTCCTAACGCAAATGGAGGATGAATTAATAAAATTTCTAATTTAGGATTTGGGATTTGGGATTTGGGATTTTTAATTCTGACTTCTGACTTCTGACTTCTGACTTCTGGCTCTTTACATGCATATCTCTCCTTTATAGACTTTAAAATATCTTCGTCTGTATAAAGTCGGATTATATCTATACCGTTGAGGTTCATGCCGAGCAATTCAGAGTAAATCTCCTCCTGATAGGTAAATGATGAGAGCAAGATTGCATCTATTTTTGCCTTTTTTATCTCATCAGGCGAGATTACCTTAAATCCACAGAATCCACTTTTTTGTCTTATAACAGACCTGTCAATTATGCAGTCTGCTTTAAAACCACCCCATAAGGCATTCTTTAGAATCATCTCAGTATGTTCACCTGCCCCATAGATTGCCAGTTTAAATCCCCCCCGCCCCCCTTTATTAAAGGGGGAGTAAGGGGGATTTTTCCATTCAGCAATCTTTCTATTCAGCCTTTCAATATAATTTTTAAAAACTTGAGATTCGTAGAACATAATACTCCTTTAAACAAATATTTTTTCACAATAGAAATCTACAATCCTGTCCCAATCAAACAATCTCTCAGCCCTTTCCCTCCCTGCCCTCCCCATCTTCTCTCTGAGTGATGGGTCATCTAAAAGTATATTTATCTTTTCGGCAAGCATATCGGCATCACCAGGGGGGAAGTGAAATCCTGTAACGCCATCCTCTACACTATCCCTCAATCCGCCTGCCCTTGATGCAACTACAGGCTTGCCGCATGCCATTGCCTCTGTTGCCACCATACCAAAAGGCTCCTCCCAGAGAGATGGAATCACGCATATATCCATCTCTTGATATGTTTTTACAATTTTCTGGTGGTCCAGCCATCCCATTGGAACTATATAGTCCTCGCTGAACGGCCTGTCTATTGTGGCAAATATCTTAAAATCATCCCTCTTCTCCCTCAATTTTGCCGCTGCCCTTAAAAGGACATCAAGACCCTTTCTGCCCTCACGCAATCTGCCGCTTACAAATATCTTTTTAACTTTTCCATTAAGGCTGATGGCTGAAGACTGATGGCTGAAGGCTGAAGTATCAACTCCTCCGGGTATTACAAATACATTATTGTTGTAAGGGGAGAGTAGTCTGCCGCATAAGCTGTTGTAAGTAATAAGTGCATGGCATTTTGAAAGCGACCTCTTGGCGTATTCATAATAAAATGGCATGAAGGCAAATCCTCCTACATACTCCTGCCCCCACACAGAAAGATTGTTGGATATAATCTCATCCTTCATGCTTGATGTTGCACACCTTATGCAGTCAATCGGCGTCTCAAAATAATTTTTTTCACAAATCCCGCCATCCTTGTATAAAAGATAATAATTCGGACAGAGGAGTTCATAGGTATAGAACCTTGCAACAACCTTATAACCCTTGACGGCATTTATTATATATGGCTTTAGAAAATAGCTGTCGCCAAGATATACAAAATCAGGTTTAACTTTATCTATAACTTTTCTTAATGCACGGGGGACAAAAAGTGCATTAAATGTAACAGATGAAAACTCTATTTGATGAACCTTAAATGGAAGATTTGCCCCATTTACATGCCCCCTCGGATACATATCAGGCATATAAGATACAACCATCTCTACATCAAAACCCCTATTCACAAGACGGCTTGCAACCTCTTTTACATCAACACATGCCCCGCCATGCGGCGGCCAAGAAAACATAAGGTCAACAATTAAAATTTTCATAAAATTAGTGTCAGTGTTTAGTGTCAGTGTCAGATAACAAATTTTCTTGCTGGCACTTATATCTAACCTGCTTACAGAGATGCCAGATATTAGTCAAAGTTTTTATGAAGATATAATTTACCCCCCCTGCTCCACACACTAAGGATTTCTTTATAACCCTTTTTACCCTTGAATTTACCTGATAAAAATTATCATTGAGGTCGTATATCATAATCTTATTAATACCTGTCAAGAGGCTGAATACATCAAGATTGAAATATCCCCTCCCCGGTGAGTTATTATAAAGGAGGACCAATATGTCAAATCTATCCTTTCTGATATCTTTTATAATGGTAAATATCCTTTTTGAAAACCTGAATTTGCCGTCAGGCATTACAACCGCCTTTAATTCCTGCCGATATTTTTCTATCTGATACTTAAAAGATGACTGAACCATGACTGTAATATCAGAATCAGGAAACTCCTCCATTATTTTATTTATAGCCCTTTCAAATATATGAAATGGCGCTGTCCTTGTTATAAGTATCTTCATAACTATTTCTCTGCAGACAGGAATAGGAAAGGAAGATTTGAAATATGACAATCTATCCCTTCCCTTTTAAAAATAAATCTGCCAAATCCTATTTTTTTAAGCCAGTTTTTGAGTGAACCCTCTGTAAAAAACCAAAAATGGTCTTTATTGTATAAATCCTCTCTTGACCGTTCAAAATCTGGAACCTCAATAAAAATTTTTCCACCCGGTTTCAACGTTCTATAAGCAGTCTCCAGTGTTTTATAAGGGTCTCTCAGGTGTTCCAGTATATGAATAAGGGCAACAATATCAAAATAATTATCAGGGAGTTTGAGCTTCTCCACAGAATCAGCATACAATCGTTTTAGACCAAAATACTTTTTCCCATAACGAATAGCCCATGAGGATACATCTACCCCCCAGCTTTCCCATCCCAGCTCAGAGAAATATGCCACGATACTTCCGATAGCACATCCTAACTCCAGAAATTTACCCTCTCTGCGATTAATCTTAAAATTCACCAGTTCAAAATAATGCTTATGAGTGAGTTGATATAAAAGGTGATTTGGTTTACCTTCCTTAATAAAATGTCCTCCTGACTTCAATATCTCCTTAAAGTATGCCCCTGTATATCGCTTTTTTATTCCGTCATCAGAATATATGGGTGAAGCAAAAACAACTCCACAGGAACCGCAGCAATAATAGCCTCTACCTAATCCATCGCTTTGATTTACCTTATGATAAGTTTCAACTCTGTGTAGACACTCCTGTCGGCTATAAGGTGCCGTCCTAATTTCATTTTTTAAGAGATATTCAATTACTTTAATGTCATTATTCCAATCCCTTTGAGGGCAACTCAACAGGAAATTTTCAATCCCTTTTATATTTTTAGCATCGATTCTCAAATAAGCATGTCTCATATTTGCAGGGGCAGAGATATCTTTTATACGAAATATTGACCTGCAATCCTGAAAAATTCTGCCTGGCCAATGGCGATAATCGTCTTCCCGACAATGGGGAGCAATCCTTATAAGAGTATCAACTTTAAATATCTCCGCAACCAATCCAACAGGGTATCCATCACCTCTTGTAAAATCGGATTTACAATCCAGATGATGCCTGACAAATATATCAATCAGTTTGGGTGAAATCATGATATTTTCACCGGGAATTCGTACTATATGGTCGGCATGGAATTTTTCTGCAACCTTAATAAACCTGGGAAAGAGGTCATCTTCCCCTGCGTAAACCTTTATCTCTGCCTTTCGACCAATTTTTATAAGGGGAGAACTTGGCAGTTCATTAGGTATAGCGAGGATAATATCTTTAATAATTTTAGAAGCCCGCAGTCTACCAATCAAAAATTCGAGAGAAGATGCATATCCCAATCCTCTCAAAGGTTCCATGAGAGAATGCCACCCTTTTTCAACCTTCGCATGAATCACTGCCACAATTTTATCATTCATACTCTTTACCTGTAAATCATGACTATTTGCCCTTCATTCACAACTTCCAACCACCCAAGATACTCCTTTGCCCTTTCATGCATGGGGAGCAGACTGAGACATTTTTTGAAAGATTCTATAGCCTCACTATTTTTTTTATCTTCCATGTATATTTTCCCAAGATGGAAATAACACCCTGCCTTAATGTCGATGGATGCCTCTTTATCTTCAATCAACATTAAGAACCCCTCTCTTGCATATTCACTTCTGCCCGCCTCCCTGGCAAGGGAGTATATATTATATCGGGTGATTATTTTTTCCGGGTATAATCTCTCTTCATTTTCAAGTTCCTTCAGGGCATTATTTATCTCCCCAATCTCCTTATAGGCTATACCCATCTCGTTATGAACCCATTCAGCCATCGGATTAATTACAAGTGCCTTATTAAACTCTCTTAATGCCTCATTATACTTACGCTGCATCCTGTAGGTAATTCCTTTATGATGATGGATATCAGCCTTTCCGGGATACAGCTTCTCCTCCTTCTCAAACTCCCTTAAGGCATTTTCCATATCACCCATCTCCCGATATGTAACGCCCTTTTCTAAATGGAGCCATTCCTCTTTCTTATTCACTTCTGCTATTCCTTTATATAGTCTGAAGGCATCTCCGTATTGCCTTCTATTTCTCATCAGATTTGCCATACCGAATTTCATCAGAAGATCATTCGGGTTTAATTTTAACCCTTCCTCAAATTCCTTCCCTGCCTCCTTATACATCCCTTTTTTAAGATAATAATCATCAATCCTATAATTCATTGAGCCGGGGGTTAGATATTCCAGCCATTTTATTTTATCTTCTTGTTTCATATCAGATAGTATCATTGGCTTGGAAACTTTTTCCCTCAGGCGATAAACCCTGTATCGGTTAAAAAATACCCGTTCCAATGCATAGTCAAGCCCTGTAATCTGCCTGAGAATATCTGTATTAAAATCAGGTCTGACCATTACTACATAAGCAGGCTTTTTTGAAATAATTCCTGTCAATATCTCATCAAAAAGATATGTATGCCACCATGTATAAGGCCTGACGAAATGGAATAAAAATCTCTCACAGCTTAACCGGTCAGCCAATCTGTATATCTGGACAAATGGCCCCCATACATATATATACTCATCAGGCGTAGTCCTCTCTTTGATATGCTTTGCAATTTCAGGGATATAAAAGAACTGGTCTGCCTTTTGAAAATAGAGCTGCCTCTTATCCCTCATATATAAAAATAAGAAATAGAGCTTATGGTATATATTCAAACTAAAAATAAAAGAAATGGCTATAATTGAAGGTATAATAAAATAAGACGAATATAGTTCATCAGCCTTAATTAATTCATTAATTACTAAGGCAGACATTATGGAAGTTACATGAACTATTGGTATATAGTGATACATACGAAATACTCTTTGAGAAACCAGAATACAAATTGAAGATGCCGTCCATATCAGGAGAATATTTTTTGCAATACCTTGCCCCCCCAGGAATAAATACATAAAAGACAAAATAATAATAGACGATGTTTCTCTCCAGACAGGGTAAAAATCAACCTTAAACCTTTTCCACATTCCTTTTAACGAATTATCAATATAACCAATACAGGTATTCCATCTTACCTGATGTTGAGACCATAACCGCCTATTCTCTCCCTTATAGAGCCATGCTATCAGTAATGTGTGAAGCAGAACTACGGCTATAAATGAGAGGGAAAAATATAGTGAATATACCAGCTCATATTTAACCAAAAGGAATAATAAAAAGGATGCAAAGTAGATAATATTGACAATCTTTAATAAAAAAGTAGTTGCAAAAAAACCACCAGCATATAAAAATGAGATTGAACTGTCATCCAGCAATCCATGACTGATTGTAAAAACACCTAATGTTAGGGGCAAAACATAAAATCCCTCGGCATGGCATGAGTAAACACCAAGATAGGGGGAGGCAGAAAATATGGCATATATTAATGAAGCAATAAGTGCAGGAGTAGCTCCAAAGAGGTAATCTGTAACCATAAATGTTGATATAATGGTTAATAAATTATAAAAATTTGAAAGATGTCTTACATATTTAATATCCTCTCCAAATAATTTACTTATAAAAAGATAAAAATAAATAACGACAGGTGTAAGCCATCCAAAATAATCCCTTACAAATCTCACTCCCCTTTTCCTGAAATTGGCAAGGTATGTATAAAACCCTATATCCTCATCAATGGGAAAATTCATATACGGGATACGCATCAAAAATCCAATGAATAAAATGGGTATTAACAATAATTCCATAACTCTTTAATCCTGCTTAAAGAAGGTATATCTTCTACACCCCTAAAGCCTACCCCCTTTGAATTGAGGTTATAAAAACTCACATCCTTCTCTCTTTTAACAATCTCCTCAATATTCCGAATATATCCATACAGATTTTCGTGGGTTGGTATACTCAACCCAAACCTATCAGTTACATATACCGTTTTTTGTTCAGATATCTTTTCCTTATGAATATCTCTTAACATATAAAATCCATTTATCATCTCAAACCACCTTTCCCCTTCTGAAATAGCATTTGAGTAAAACCTATTTCCTGGAAAGGCACAATCCTGCCCGACTAAAATAATAGGATTTGCACCAAGCTTGATGAGTATATCCAAGGCTATGCAGGATACTGAGCCTCCACCTTCGGTATAACCCTTATCCTCTATCCCTTGCCCCTTGCCCCTTGCCCCTTGCCCCTCATATTTTTTTAGGGTAATAAATTTTTCCCCTTTATATTTTTTTACAACAACCGGATTTGAGGTTGGAAGAAATATCAAGGGCACATATGAATCAAAATAATCTGTCAGGTGAATATAGCTGAATTCCTGAGGGTCAATGGATATTGTAAAATCAGGTTTTATATCGTTTCTAATAAGTGCGTGTAGGGCACTATCCACAGCCATTATAATCACATTCTTGGAGAGGCTCTTTAATTGAGAGAGAGACGGGTCAAGGGAAGGGCCTGAACTTACAAGTATACCAGGTAAACCTTTAAATTTGCCGAACAACTCTTTTATTCCTTCACTTTTCAAAACCGCTTCTCTGTTCAACCTAAAATTTCTATTTTCTGTACCGCCGAGTAATACAGAAAAACGTCTGTCCATCTGCAGCATTTCAAACGCATTCCTTATCTTCTCAAAGCCATCAGGCATACATTTAAGGGAAGGTGAAAAGATAATTACCTTTTTATTATTATCAGGCAGGCTGTCCCACTTTTCGGATGTATACCTTAAAAAAATAGCAGAGACCTCCGCTTCGCTATCGCCAGTTATTATCCATAGATTTGACTGAGAAAGCATATTAGAAATGTCCCTTTCAATAAAAGCAGCAGAGAGAATTTCTCTGTTCAGTTCAATGATAAGGAGATTCCCATCTTTGCCAACTGCCCTTAATATGGAATCAACATGATACCCCAATCCAAAGCCGTAGAGTAAAACAGTATCACCGCCTTTAATTCCTGAGGCTTCGGCAAATCTGTCACCCTCATTTACAGGGTCGTGAGAACTGTGCAGTAAAATATCATTACACCTTGCTGTAACATGACCGCTTTTTGAAGTAAAAATATTTACGCCGTTTAATATTTGGGGAGAGACAAACCTTTCAATATCCATTCCCCTCTCTCTCACAATTGACAGATTCTTATAAAAATGGGACATATAAATTATAGGCTTATTATCCTTATCC